>PUNP01000112.1 GCA_003551785.1 Candidatus Brocadiaceae bacterium
AACCCATTTTGAAAGAGTATGGTTCAATCGGTAATTTTTTATACTACAAGCATGACAAAAAAGAAGCTACGTATGAAAACGCCTTAAAATCACTTGCGGAACAAGTGTCCGGCGGCCCCAAAGGCATCCCTCACTTACTCCCCTCCCCCGCCTCGGGAAGCGCTTGCAAAAGGTTGTGTTTGCTATTACGATGGATGATACGGGAAGATAACATCGACCCGGGCGGCTGGTCAAAACTCAAACCCGATGCCCTGATAGTGCCGCTGGATGTGCATATGATGCGCACATGCCGAAAAATCGGCATCACCAGGCGTAAAACGCCGTCGTGGAATACAGCACTTGAAATCACTGAGAAATTCAGAGAAATTGAACCAAATGACCCCGTCAAATTCGACTTTGCGCTGACAAGAGCAAGTATGCTGAAAGACCCGATAATCGACAGAATGCGTCTCTGATTGAAAAAAAATGATATTCCTGTTATCATAATCTCTTATAAGTTTTCAGGAGATGTATTCCTGCCGGGGATCGAAGCAGAATGTCAACATCTGGATGCCTCGATATATCATTTAGACGGGCCTAATGCGCTGCAGCATCTCGACAGCTTGCTTGAGGTAGACGAACTCAATGCGATTCAATGGGTTTTCGGAGCTGTGAACGGGCCCGCTTCCAAGTGGATGGATGTATATAAAAAATGCCAGGAAGCCGGCAAAGGAATTTAAATAACCATGGCACCGGATGAACTTGATATATTCATCGATGAATTGAACCCTGAGGGTGTCTGGGCCAATATTGGGAGAGTCCCTGACGAGGATACCGCTATGGCGAGTATTAAAAAGCTGGGAACGTGGACCTATTTTTATTCGAATCAAGCAACTATGTCCAAATTCAGAGAGATTAAATGACAAAAAAGACAATCGAAACGAGAAAGAAACTTGCTGTACAACAGTTACGCCGACAGATTGACCCGACGGCTTTTGATTTCGACACCACCGAGGAAGTCAAGCCGCTTGAAGGCACGATCGGGCAAAAAAGGGCCCTTGAAGCTCTCGAATCAGGAATGGATATAAAAGCCCCGGGATTTAATATCTATGCCGCCGGCCGCGTCGGCACAGGGCGTAATTCGACAATTATCTCGAGGGTCACTGACCGAGCTAAAAAGCTGCCAACACCAAAAGATTGGTGCTATGTTTATAATTTTGATGAACCCGATAAACCACAGGCGGTCAGCCTTGAACCGGGTAAGGGGTGTGAACTTGCCGAAGATATGGAAGATTTGCTCGGGGAATGTAAAGAAGAGATTCCCAAAGCTTTTGAGGGAGAAGAATATGAACGTCAGAGAAATGAAGTCATGCAGGAGTTCCAGAAGCGTCGGGGTAAGTTGATAGATGCTCTGAGAGATAAAGCTAAAGAATTAGACCATGCGATCCATGTCAGTCCCGCCGGTATCGTAGCGGTACCCGTTATCGACGAGAAAGAAATTTCGCAAGAGGAATTCTCAAAGTTGGAAAAAGAAGTCCAGGAAGACTTGCGAGAAAAGAACAACCGGGTTCAGGAACTTATCGGTGATACTATATCCCGGGCACGAAAGATCGAAAAGGAAGTAAAGGAAAAAGCGGAAGAACTCGACAGGAAAGTCGGACTTTTCGCTGTCGGACACCTCGTTGACCAACTCAAGGAAAAATATTCCGATGTTCATAAATTACCTGATTATTTCGAAAAACTCAAAGATGATATAATTGACAATATCGCCCTTTTCCGTGGTGAAGATGACGCGCAGCATGACCCGATGGGTATTCAGCAGCAGGCCCGCCGCCATGCGTTCAATAAATACCGGGTGAATGTGCTGGTTGACAATTCTTCTACGGAGGGAGCGCCGGTTATTGAAGAGCGTAACCCGACATATTACAATCTGTTCGGGCAGATAGAATACGATTCGCAGTTCGGCGGCATGAGTACAGATTTCACCATGATCAAAGCAGGGGCTATGCTCAGGGCTAACGGCGGATATATAACGCTGCAGGTACTCGACTTGCTCCTGAACCCCTTTGCATGGGAAGGATTGAAACGAACACTTTGCACACAGCAGGCACAAATCGAAAATATGTGGGAGCAATACCGTCCTATACCTGTAGCAACGCTCGTCCCTGAACCGATACCCGTGAATGTAAAGGTCATTTTAGTCGGCAGCCCCATACTCCATGAACTCCTTTACTTTCTTGATAAGGATTTCCGGCGCCTGTTCAAAATTAAAGCCGACTTTGATGTAGAAATGAAAGCGAATAAAACGCATTTCAAAAAATATGCAGCTTTCATCAGCAGCCAATGTGAACAAAATCAAATACCACAGTTCGATAATGAAGGTATCGCCAAACTTATTGAGTTCGGGCTGAGACTGGCTGGGCGCCAGGATAAACTCTCTACAGAGTTTATGCAGGTGGCTGATGTAATTGTCGAAGCCGCCCAGCATGCCGAATCAAATAACAAAAGTAAAGTTACCGGCGGGGATGTATCCAAAGCACTGGAAACCCGCGAAAAAAGATTGCGTATGGTACAGGATAAACTGCAGGATATGATTGTCGATGATGAAATCATTATCGATACCAAAGGGGCTGTTCCCGGACAGATCAACGGTCTGGCTGTGCTCCAGTTAGGCGGGCATAGTTTCGGAAAACCCAGCCGCATAACATGTGTCACTTCAGTCGGCAAAGAAGGTGTAGTCAATATCGAACGCGAAAGCAAAATGAGCGGCAGTATCCATGATAAAGGCGTCATGATCCTCAGCGGATACATTTCACGGCAATTCGGACAGGATAAGCCTATTAGCCTTTCGGCAAGCCTCTGCTTTGAGCAAACTTATTCACAAATTGACGGTGACAGCGCCTCTTGCGCTGAATTGTACGCGCTACTTTCAAGCCTGGCCGACGTTCCGCTCCGGCAGGACATCGCCGTCACCGGTTCCGTTAACCAGTTCGGGCAAGTTCAGCCCATCGGTGGTGTTAATGAAAAAATTGAAGGTTTTTTTGAAATTTGCAAACGTAAACGCTTTAATGGTAAGCAAGGTGTGATGATACCGTCCCGAAACGTTAATGACCTCATGCTCAAAGAAGAAGTCGTCGAGGCCGTAGAGAAGGGCAAATTCAACGTTTACGCCGTGGATGATGTGACTGAGGGGATCGAAATCCTCACCGGTATGCCGGCAGGCAAGCGCGGCAAGAGCGGCTCATATCCCGCTAAAAGTGTATTCGGGCGTGTCGATAAACGACTTTCGGATATAGCTAATATACTCAAGGAATTCGGCAAAGCAGATAAAGACAATCAAGCCGATAAGAGTCAGTCAAAAAAATAATGGAATATTTACTCGCTTTAGTGTTAGTATTTATGATCATGGCGGCGATAGTTGCCTTATGGACCAGTGAACTGTTATCATCCGTCATCGCCGTAGGGGCTGTTGGGGTGGGTTCAAGCGCAGCTTTCCTGCTGCTGGGGGCTCCCGACCTGGCGATAACCCAGATCGTCGTCGAAGTTGTGGCTATCGTCATACTGATCAAAGCGACTATAGGGATTGGAGTCCGTTCGAGTTCCGGTAAGCCCACTAAAAGGGCTAAGAAGTTGGCCGGTACCGTAGTCATTGTGCTTTTCATTTTCATATCCGCTTCATTCACCGGCCTCCTCTCCCCTACTTCCGGCAGGCGCTCACATCTTCCCGAGTTCGGCAATCCGGCAATGGAGCGTGTATCCGATGTCCCATCGATTATTTATTTACATGACGGGCTTGAGAAAACCGGGGCTGCCAATAAGGTTATGGGCATTTTGTTGGATTTCAGAGCTTATGATACGCTGGGGGAAGCAACTGTTATTTTTACAGCCGTCCTGGGAGCATTAGTGCTGATGCGGAAACGGGGTAGAAAGTTGAATGACATAAATAGTATCAAACAGAATGAGGAATAGTGATGAATGGAAAGACGCGCAGTATTATCGTGGATAAAATAGCCCGTTGGGTTGCACCGATAATTTTCACTTTCGGCTTTTATGTCATTTTTTACGGACATCTATCGCCCGGTGGCGGTTTCCCGGGCGGCGTCATATTATCTTCTGCTTTTATATTAATATTGCTTGCAAGGGGCCGTGAAGAGGCGCTGAACAGGCTTCCGCTGGGCCTGGCAAAAGAACTCGACGCCGTAGGAGCCTTAGTCTTTCTCATCATCGCTTTGGGCGGCCTGGCATTTACGGGAGTCTTCTTTGAGAATTTC
>PUNP01000837.1 GCA_003551785.1 Candidatus Brocadiaceae bacterium
GAGCACGGAATTGTTTTCCCCGGGACAAGCGGATAGTGGTATACTTGATCTGCGCTCGGCGTATGATATCCTATATCGCTTTGTATCTCAAAGCCTTACAAGAACGGCAACCTTAGATTGTATCTATAGCACGAAAAACACAAAAAAGGCACAAAAAAGGTGATTAACCGCAGGGAACGCAAAGAGGGGGCTGCTGTTTAACAACCACTTATCTGCACTTATCTTCACTAACGGGGCAGGGGGCAATTTCAACCAAGGCAGCGAAGATTATGAGTTGTTTTTAACCAAAGATTACACCGCGTGATTCTGCGGCCGCTCAAAACGCGGTCTTCGACAAAAAACGCGAATGGGGAACGGGGTAGACTGTGAATTGTAACCTGTTAAATGTGAACTGTGACCTGAGGGCCGAAACGTGAAACCTTAAACCTGAAAACTTAACAAGGAATGAAAAGTTGCCATCGCGCAATGTATTGCTTCCTGTGTGTCTTTCATCTTTCACCCAACTCAAACGCATTGAACGTGCTGGCTGTCCCGAATGACGGGATCGTTTGTCAGGATAGGCGCACCGATGAATGTTGCAGTGCCGGCGATCAAGCGATCGTGAAGTTCCGGGATGTCGTGGATCTGAAATGCAGCTGCGATTATTTCAATGGAAACAGGTTCCTCTATATAGTTGCTGCAACCTTCAAGTAATCGCTGAAGGTGATCTATGGTAATCGGGATCCGACCTTTTTCATTGAGGTACGCAATTTCAAAAGCAACGACAGCAGGAACAATAATAATATTCAGGCCGCGGTCGGCGTCTCGCAAAACCTTGTCGATCGCGGGACTGATGACTTGAGATTCACCCGCGATGTGGCGTACCAATGCCTGGGTATCAGTAATATATTTATTCACTGGAGTCCTCATCCCCAGGTATGTCTTCACAAATATGCATCTCGCTTTCCCTCGAGAGCTGGTGTCGATCCGCAGCAATTTGCTGATAGTCGATGGGCTTTGAGGGTTTTACAGCCCCCCGCAATGACCGGACTTCGCTAGTTTTGTCGGGGAAAACCACCAGCACGCTCGCTGCATCCTTCCGGGGTGGGGTTTCAATAAAATCAATAATTCCATTATGGTAGAAAGCTTTTACTACACTCATATTGCTTACCTTCCTATGTCAATAAAAGTTATCGGGGTCTGTCCCTGCTCATGAGTCGTAACATATTGCGCTGCAACAACCGGGCTTCGAAAATCTGGCCTTAGAGCAATATTCCTTGCGGGCATTTCTGAATTTAACCGATTCGGAAGCGGTTTTTTTAACGAACTATCAACCACCTGACCACTTGTTTTCCTTTAAAGCGCATCGTCACCGCGCATCGTAAGTTTGCTGAAAATGAGTGCATGGGTTTTATATATTGCCGCGGCGGATAAGTGGATCAGACAGGCGGAATACACCCGACTTCGCAAGGCCTACGTCGTGGCATGCAAAAAGCCACAAAAATTGGGGACAGGAAGTTTTTTTCCATTTTTCTGTCCACAATATTTCTGTCAATAACTTACAATTCACAATTCACTATTTACAAGCATTCTCGAACCCGACACTCCGATACCCCGATACCCCGATACCCTCTTATGCATCTGTCTTTAGCGAAGTGGGTGACAAATAATTCCTTGAGTTCCTTCTGATTCCGGGCACGCGCCGCCCGGTGGATTATGCACTCGCGGGTGATCCACCTGGGACAGGGTTTGTTCAATATATTCTGAACATAATCTGAGAGATGGAATTTTCAAGGCTGGGAAGGGGAGATGAGTGTTGTTTGACATCGCGGCGAAGCCGTTGATTTCGGAGAACAGCTTTGAAACCACTGATCTTCACTTATCCGCACTGATGGGCATAGGGGTCTGTCCCTGCTAATAAGTCGTTATCTATTGCGCTGCAAGAACCGGGTTTTTAAAATTTGGTGTTAGAGCAATATTCCTTGCGGGCGTTTTTGAATTTAACCCATTCGGAAGCGGTTTTTTTAACGAACTGTCAACAACCTGCCCGCATTGCCTGCGGCTGCAAGCACCCCGCCTGCAACGCCTGCAGCGTAAGCAATGCGGGCAGGTGCAGGCGGGCTAATTACGCGAAATAACTACTGTTTAGACGACTAATCTTCACTGATCTACACTAAGCCGAACTGTTTCGACAGAAATATTGGACACAGGTAAAAATATAATAATGCAGTGAGTGAGAGTTATTTTTGGCCTACAACCCATGTTCTTCCCACTATCCACGTCCAACATTGCCTTATAGTTTAATAACTTACATCGGGTATCACTTTCGTTATGGTTGCTTAATCCGTCCTTACATGAGGATAGCCGGTAATCTTCGAATCGACCGTAATAAGCCGGATGTCATGAACTCTGGCGGTAGCAACGATAAGCTGATCTGCCGGATCACGGTGGAAGCTACCGGGAAGCTGGGTGGACTCGACGGCGATCTCAGGGCTAAGAGGGAGAAGGTTGATACCAGGATAGCCGACTGCTTCGGTAAGCCATTCCTTAACTGACAGGGGGAGATCGAGCCGTTCGTATTCAACTAACTTGGCCACCTCCCAGCATGAAATCGTGCTCACCCCGATGCCCGCCTCTTCGCTCTCCGAGATCAACGTCGCATGGTCAGGCGAGAGATTCTTGTGGCCATGCACCCACCATACCCAAATATGCGTATCCAGAAGAATCACGAGAGCGCATCCCAATTTTTGAGAGCAACCGGTTCCGTTGGTGCTTCGTAACGAATTGTTTGACCCCGGAGAGGGTAATGCTTGGCCTTCGATGGCTTTCGCACCCGAATCAAGACGACTTCGACTTCTTCCCCTTCAGTAAACGGGATGTCGTTAAGTTCGACTCGTTTGCCTTTCTTAACAGATGTTTTTGTAGAAAAGGTGTACATGGTAACTTCCTTAGGGACATTGCGGCTAAGCCGCTGTAAGTGCTTTTATGATAATTGTTTATGATTTTAAACTAGGGCTTTGAATGTCTTAGACCCCTGATTTTGGCATGAAATCGGGGTTTTAAGCGGCCTGACCACTAGGGTGTTGAGGTCGGACCGAAGTAAGTAGTTGAATATTAGCTGTTTACAGAAATCGGCTCCCTTGCGTAAATGCTTAGAAGGCCGGGGCTACGGGAGGACAGGACTACAGGACGACAGGACTACGGGACGACAGGACGGCGGGGACGCCGTCGCTACTTTGTAAAACAAAAGAGCGTGAAGGATGGCAGAAGAGAACCACTTATCTGCACCCTCCTTCGCTAAAGCTACTGAGGGCAGGCTAATCTGCACTGATGGGACAGAACAAAATTAGCCACAAAAATACACAAAAATCTTTCAACCGCAGATTACGCAGATTTACGCAGATGGGAACAGAATAATGGTTTGTGGATTGCCGCCTTCGGCATCAATTCACAAACTGATATTCATCGCTGCCCGAAAAAGGCATTTATCATTCTCTGTTTTTATCCGCAATATCTGCGGTTTATATCCTGCTGCCTCTTTTTTAACCGCGGAGTAGGCTTAATGAGCGAAAGAAGATACCGTCATGAGGCATTTCTCTCGCTGGCGTTAAGGAAAGTCAAGCCGATGACCTCGCCTTTTTCATATCTAATGATTACATCATCTTCAGTGAGTTCCGAATCATCTGCATGACTGGGTTTTTTGAAATTAATATAGAGAGTATCCGCTTCTGCATCGTATGAAGACCAAAGGTATTTACCAGGAGTCTTTTTAACGGCAGAGATCAAATGATCATAAGGTGTTGTAGTTATTGTGGCCATATCTTTTTCCTCTTCGTTAAAGATTGATACCTTTTTGTCAGGAATGCTGTGATAATAAATCCGTCATCCTTAACTTCTCGATATACCGCAACAAGATATTTCTCACCTTTGGATTTTCTGACCGCTATTTTTTCCCCATGGTTCCCTTCCAGTATCATCGAGGGGTCAGAGACTACTTACATTATCGGGGTCTCTGTCCCTGCTAATGAGTCGTAATATATTGCGCTGCAACAACCATATTTTGAAATATTGACGTTAGAGCCATATTTCTGGCGGGGGTTTCTGGATTTAACTCATTCGGAAGCGGGTTTTGACCGCGAATCTGCGCGACTGGTGGTATGACCATCCTGGTCGTACATCTACGGGCAGGAACTGACCTCCTTTGGTCTGACCACATTCATGTGGAATCAGATTTTGTTATCGGGGTCTGTCCCTGCTCATGA
>PUNP01000913.1 GCA_003551785.1 Candidatus Brocadiaceae bacterium
GACCGGCCGCCAGTTGGGCCTTGGCGAAGGCCAATCCAAAGTCATGGGCAATGCCCATCACTTCACCGGTCGATTTCATCTCGGGACTGAGCAGCGTGTCGATACCGGGGAAGCGGGTGAAGGGGAATACGGCTTCTTTCACGCTGACATGGTCGGTTTTATCGCTCTTCTCTATCTGCAATTCTGAAACTTTATGCCCCAGCATAACCTTCGTCGCCAGGTTGGCATAAGGTACACCGGTGGCTTTGGAGACATAGGGGATCGTGCGGGATGCCCTCGGGTTGACTTCGATGACATAGACCTCCTCATCCCTTACAGCGAACTGTATATTGATGAGTCCGACGACATTGAGCCGTTTGGCGAGCGCCCTGGCCTGGCGCTCGATTTCATCCTGGAGGTCTTGTGAAACGGTTTGCGGCGGGATGACACAGGCGCTGTCACCGCTATGCACACCCGCCTCTTCGATATGTTCCATCACGGCGGCGATGACGGTATTGTGACCATCGCTCAGGGCGTCAACGTCGAGTTCTATGGCGTCTTCGAGAAACTTATCGATCAAGACCGGATGTTCAGGCGAGGCATCCACGGCCTGGGTCATGAAATGTTCAAGGTCGGATTCATCGTAGATGATCTCCATAGCCCGCCCGCCTAACACGTAGGAGGGGCGCACCAGTATGGGGTAATCGATTTCCCTTGCCAGATCTAAGGCCTCCTCGAAGGAAGTAGCTGTCCCGTTGGGGGCCTGTTTCAGGTTTAATTCCTCCAAAATACGTTTGAACTGCTTTCTGTCTTCGGAAAGGTCGATGCTCTCGACGCTTGTGCCTAAAAGCGGCACACCGGCTTTTTGCAGGTCGGCCGCGATATTCAGGGGAGTCTGTCCGCCGAACTGGAGGACAACGCCGTCCGGTTTCTCTACTTCAACGACATTCAGGACATCCTCGGCGGTCATCGGCTCGAAATAGAGACGGTCGGAGGTGTCGTAATCCGTGCTGACGGTTTCGGGATTACAGTTTACCATAACGGCTTCGCAGTTCTCTTCTTTGACAGCCAGGGCGGCGTGAACGCAGCAGTAATCGAATTCGATTCCCTGCCCGATTCTGTTGGGTCCACCGCCCAGTATCATAACCTTTTTCTTTGAATCACCGGATCGTGATTCGTCAATTTCTTCATAGGCGGAATAAAAATAAGGCCGTTGTGCATCGACTTCACCTGCGCATGTGTCGGCAAGTTTGTATACCGGTTGTATGCCGGATCTTCGCAGTTTTTCACGGACAGCTGGGGTATCCGAATTGAGCAGGTAGGCCAGTTGTTTATTGCTGAACCCCCATTTTTTGGCCCGTTTGAGCACAGGCTGGGGCACATTATCCAGATTGCCGATTTCCAGCAGATCGTTTTCCATATCGACAAGATCTTTGAACTGGTTGAGGAACCATCTGTCCATATGTGTGAGTTCGTGAATCCTTTCTATCCCGAATCCGCGCTTGAGGGCCAGGCGGACGTAAAAAATACGCTCATCGTTCGGCTGGGCAAGTTTGGCGACTATTTCATTATCTTCCAGTTGAACGGGGTCTTTGCCGTCAGCTCCAAATCCATGGCGTGCGGCTTCGAGGGAACGCAATCCTTTTTGGAAAGATTCCTTGAAATTTCGGCCGATCGACATCGACTCGCCGACGCTTTTCATGCTGGTGTTGATATTCCGCTGGGTTGCAGGAAATTTTTCGAAGGTAAAACGGGGTATCTTCAGCACGCAGTAATCGACGGTCGGCTCGGTGATAGTATAAGTGGAATCTGTAACATCATTCACTACTTCGTCAAGTGTATATCCTACGGCGAGTTTTGTGGCTACTCTTGCTATAGGGAAGCCGGTAGCTTTACTGGCGAGAGCGGAGGAGCGTGAGAGCCGTGGGTTGACCTCGATGATAACGATGTCGTCGCTGTGCGGGTCGCCTCCCAATTGAATATTGATCCCCCCGCCTTTGACACCTATCCTTCTGATGATTCTATGGCAAATTTCGACATAAGCGGAATAATCTTCCTGGGTCAGTGTTTGGGCGGGCGCCACCACTATACTGTCGCCGGTATGGATTCCCATCGGGTCAATATTTTCCATACTGGTAATGATGATCACATTATCGTCTTTGTCGCGCATGACTTCGAATTCGATTTCCTTCCATCCGATAACGCTTTCTTCCATAAGTATTTCACTGGCGGGGCTTGCTTTCAATCCGGTTTTAAGCAGATCGGGCGCCTCTTCCGTGTTGTAGATGGTCGCTCCGCCTGTGCCGCCCATGGTGAAGGCGGGGCGGACGATGACCGGCAGGCCGATATCTTCCATCAGTTTGAACGCCTCGTCCATATTCCGTGCTATACCGCTTTCGGGCACACGCAGCCCGATCTCGATCATGGCATCCTTAAACTCCTCGCGGTCTTCAGCGACACTGATAGCCTCGGGGTCACAGCCGAGCACTTCGACATCATATCTATCGAAGACGCCGGCCTTGGCCAAATCGATAGCCGCATTCAAAGCGGTTTGACCGCCGAGAGTGGGAAGCACGGCGTCAGGGCGTTCCTTCTCGATTATTTTTTCAATGACGGACGGCGTGATGGGCTCAATATAAGTTCGGTGGGCCATCTTGGGATCAGTCATAATTGTGGCGGGGTTACTGTTAATCAGCACGACTTCATATCCCTCTTCGAGCAGCGCTTTACAGGCCTGGCTGCCGCTATAATCAAACTCACATGCCTGGCCGACTATAACCGGCCCGCTGCCTATCATCAGGATTTTATTCAGGTCGTCTCTTCTTGGCATAATTCACGATTCTCCGCAGTATTCTAGCCCAAGTTATCAAACAACGGCTTTATTTAATGCATATTCGATAATTCCACTGGCACCGGCACGCTTTAGCTGTGGGATCAAACTTCTGGCTACCTTTTCATCGAGCACGGTTTCTACGGCAAACCCGGACTCACCGGCGAGGTGATTAACGGTAGGATTCATCATTGCCGGAAGTGTCTCCAGGACTTCATCTAAAGCATCTTTAGGGACATTCATTTTTAAGCCTACTTTATTCTGGGCTTCCATAACGCCCTGAAACAGCATAGCGAGGTTTTCCATTTTATTCCGTTTCCACTCATCCGTCCAGGCTTTATTGGAAGCTATCAGCACGGTAGTGCTTTCCATAATCGTATCAACGATCCGCAAGTTATTCGCTCGGAGGCTGGAACCCGTTTCAGTGAGATCGACGATTGCGTCAACGAGGTCGGGGACTTTTGTCTCTGTCGCTCCATGGCTGAATTCGATTTCGGCGTTTATCCCTCTATTTTCCAAAAATTTGCGTGTGACATTAACTAATTCCGTGCTGATTCGTTTTCCCTCGAGGTCTTCAATGTTTTGAATAAGAGAGTCCTGATGCACTGCGATAACCCATCTGACGGGAACGAGCTGTTGTTTTGCATAGACTAACTCGGCGACCTGGTGCACTTCACTATCGTTTTCCGCTACCCAATCCGCCCCCGTAAGTCCGGCATCCAGCACGCCTTTTTCGACAAACCTTGACATATCCTGGGGTCTTATCAGGCGAAGGTCGAGTTCTTTATCGTCTACGGCAGGATAGTAAGAACGGGAGCGCACTTGCACGCGATACCCTGCTTTGGCCATCATGTCTATAGTTGAGGATTGCAAACTTCCTTTTGGTATTCCGAGTGTTAATTGCGTCATTTTCATCTCCGTATCTCAGTCTTGATCATTTATATCATTCTTTTGACAAAGCTTTTCGACAGGGCATTTATTGTGTTTTGGTTTCTTCTTTTTACAAATTTCTTCAGCATGGTCGTGCATAAAAATGGTAAAAATAGTATATTCCTCCTTATCCATCAAATCCATTAAAGCGCGCTGGTTTTTCAAGGTGGCGGATTCTTTTTCAATTAACCCCATCCTGTAGCTCATACGTGCACCGGCGTCGGTGAGGGGGAGTTTATTGGCATCAAAATTAAAAAGCATCAGTTCGTCAGCGAGGTCTCTCTCGATACCGTTCAAACTGCGCAGGAAAGTCATAGCTTCGGCTTGAGTAAAATCTTCAAGGAAGTCAAGAGCTACGACATTACGCATATGGAAAAGACTTTCTAAAACCTTTTTCAAATGAGCGGCGCACTCGAAAGACCAGTCAGCGGTGGATAGGGCGGAAGCTATTTCGGAAACTGTACTGACTCTCATCTCATTCCAGTCGACAAAATA
>PUNP01000662.1 GCA_003551785.1 Candidatus Brocadiaceae bacterium
AGGGCGGTAGGGGCCGCTTTATCAAGAAATCCCTTTCCGATTTTCTTCCCCTGCCATCGTGTTATAAAATCAGACGGTGGGATTGGCGGTTTTATCGGTGGTTACGAATGGAAACGCGAGCTGTTAGAGTATGAGGCAAGAAAATAAAATAGAAAACTACGGGATAGGATTCCATGTGTCTATCAGCGGAGGGCTGCATAAATCCGTTGAAAGAGCCCTGGATAGGGGATGCACGGCTTTCCAAATTTTCTGCGGTAACCCTCGTGGCTGGGCTTTGAGACAGCGCAGCAGGGCTGAGATTGAGAAATTTCAACAGGCGCTCGACAGCAACAATATACTGCCGCCTATTGTTCACGCCTGCTACCTGATCAATCCGTGCAGCACAGATGCTGAATTGAGCAGGCTTACTCAGGAACGTCTTACCGCTGAAATGATTGAAACGGCACGCTGTGGTGCAAAATATTATGTTATACATCCCGGCAGTTCTAAAGGAGCAGACCTGGATGAGGGTATACGGCAGGCAGCTCAAACAATTGCCGTCGCTGCGGTCAAATCCGCGGAAACAATAGACAGGATGCCTGTGGTTTTATTGGAAAATACTGCGGGAGATTACGGGCCGGGGGCGAATTTACAGCACTTAGCCGAGTTGAGGGATGCGATAATCGGTATAAATAACTCTGTCAATGTAGGGTTTGCTATTGATACCTGCCATGCGCATACCGCCGGCTATGATTTGAATCGGGAAGATACACTCAACATGCTCGAAGATGAACTTCACTCCAATCTGGGTCACGACAATGTTCATCTAATTCATGCGAATGATTCAGCGTCTCCAGCCGGTTCCGGAACGGACCGCCATGAACATATAGGTAAAGGCAGCATCGGACTTGCAGGTTTTCGTAATTTTTTTTCGATTAAGGGACTTAACACGCAACCTGTAATCCTTGAAACACCATGGGAAAATGCGCAAGTGGACCGTGCAAATCTCGATTGCATTAAATCCGTGTTAAAGAGAGGCAAAATATATTGACACAACCCAAATAATTAGGTATAATCCCTCTGATATACTTTAATGCTTAATTATATTATAAAATTCCGGAGGACAGCATGAGATTCGCACTCTTAGGGACGGGCAATATAGCATCGACTTATGTAAAGGCGGTTGGGAATCTGCCGAATGCTGAAATAACAGTTTTAATTTCAAGAAATATAGACAGGGCGCGAAAGTTCGCACAGCAGCATGACATATCGAAGTTTAGCGATTCAATGTCTGATTTCACCGAAGAGTTTGATGCTGTCATTGCGGCTACGCCGAACGGTCTCCATCATGTTAATGCCATAGATGCCGCCGAGCTGGGGAAGCACGTTTTAGTGGAAAAACCCCTGGATATTACGGTAGAGAATATGGATATGATGGTTTCTGCCTGCCGGGAGGCCGATGTGAGGTTGGGAGTAACTTTTCAACGGCGCTTCAACCCCACCAACAGGATTGTCAAGCAGATGCTTGATGACAGAGCATTTGGCGATATTTATGCGATTGACCTGTCAATGAAATTTTATCGCGATCAGTCCTATTATGAGAGTGCGGCTTGGCGTGGAACACGTGAACTTGATGGGGGCGGTCCGTTTATTCAGCAGGGGGCGCATGATATCGACCTGCTTTGCTGGTTTTTCGGGATGCCGTGCAGTGTTTTTGCACGGGCGGGCACCTTCGCGCATACCGGCATCGACGTAGAAGATTACGGTGCGGCTATTTTGGGTTATGATAATGGAGCTATAGGTACCGTTATTGCCGGTACCATTTCCAAACCCGGTTTCAGTCCAGGTCTCGACATTTTTACTCAAAAGGGTACTGTTTCGTTAGAAAACGATTCCATTATTAAATGGGATGTGGAAGGAGTTGAAAAACCGGAAATTGAAGGGGCGGAACAGAACCACAATGCCGCCACTTCGGTATCGGTTGATGATACAAGTGGACACGAGGCGGTCATAAAAGATTTTATCTGCGCCATACGTGACAACAGAGAGCCGGAAGTAAATGCCGATACTGCAAGGATGACGACCGAGCTGATATTAAAAATTTATGAGTCAGCTGAAAGCGGTAAGGAAATATTTTGTGAATAAACCATCCTGCGACGGCAAATACGCCTGCCGTTATTTAGGTTAATACCCAGAAATCCACTTGAATTATGTGTAATCAACTGTTATTCTAGGGGTGTGCTATGCATCTCGCGTAAAGATGTTAATTATATGATCCTTAACTTAGGGAGACAGAGATGATTGATAAAACGAATGTAGAGGAAGTTCTGGAAAAGCAAATACGACCATCCTTACAATCACATGGCGGCGATTGTGAACTCGTCGATGTTACCGAAGATGGAACGGTAAAGGTTGCCCTGCAAGGTGCATGTAAGGGGTGTCCTATGGCACAAATGACTATTCAAAAAGGGGTTGAAGCCCGGCTCAAAGAAGCTATACCGGAAGTCAAAGAAGTTGTCGCCGTAGAACCCGAAAATGAGTAATTTCATAACATTTTTATATGCCGAGGTCGATGAATATGCAGGCGAGAGCTTTGATAATGAGGACTGCCGGTACGAACTGCGACTATGAAACACAATTCGCTTTGGAGTCAGTCGGCGCCGCGGCGGATAGAATACATGTGAACAGACTCAGTGCCCATCCGCAGATATTTGCTGAGTATGACCTTTTAGTCATTCCCGGAGGATTCAGTTATGGTGATGATCTGGGAGCGGGGACTGTTCTGGGAAATGAACTGCTCACACGCCTGCGCGAACCTCTTGATAAATTTGTTGATGACGGGAAGATCATTATTGGCATTTGCAACGGGTTTCAAGTGCTTGTAAAAACAGGGCTTCTGCCCGGCTTGGAAAAATGGACCAGGCAAGCAACGCTGACCATTAATGACAGTCACAAGTTTGAAGACAGGTGGGTGCATCTTAAAGCCGCCCATAACAGAACTGAAATAGTCAAAGAAGGAGACTTGTTATATCTCCCGATCGCCCATGCCGAAGGCAAACTCGTTTTTGAAAATGATGAAGTTTTTGGTGATCTGAGGAGCAATGGGCAGGTTATATTCAGATATTGCGACTCAAATGGCCAACCCGGCGGATATCCCGAAAATCCTAACGGGTCAATCGACCATATTGCCGGTATCTGTGACCTTACCGGGCGTGTGCTGGGGATGATGCCGCATCCTGAGCGCTACTGCAACCCCTATCAGCATCCGGCATGGACCAGAGAGAAACACCAAGAGGAGCCGAATGGCAAGTTGATTTTCCGGCGAGCAGTTTCTCTACTTTAAAATCATCTCATGTCCGCGCATTACCCGCTCGCAATAATTGCAGCGCAGCGAAGGGGGGCTTGATCCGGCAATTTCAAATACTGTATCTATCGGCTGGTTGTTTGTCACGCATTTTGGATTATAACATTTTACTACCCGGCTGATGGTGTCCGGCAGTTCAACGCTGGTTTTTTCCACGACCTCGAAATTCTTGATAATATTGAGAGTCGCTTCGGGGGCGATTAAGGCTATTTTATTGACCTCTTCCGATGTCAAACGGCGATTCTCAATTTTTATGATCCCTTTTGAACCGAGATTGCCGCTTTCCAGATTATGACCGACCAAAACTTTATTATTTCCCTGCTCAACCTGTAGAATACGGGCAACCTGAAAGGTGTAATTGCTGTCTATGTGGTCGATAACCGTCCCGTTTTTAATTGCCGAAACATTTAATTCAACTTTTTTCTGAACGTTATCCATATACTTAACACCAATTAAGAAAAGTTTTTATCGAGAACCATTGCCAGCAATGCCTGTCGTACCGGCACTCCATTTTTTGCCTGCTGGAAGTAAACGGCATGTTGGGAACTGTCAATATCGGTATCCAGTTCATCAACCCGGGGAAGGGGATGCATTATTTTAAGTGACTCTTTCGCGCCGCATTTTTCCAGTAACTTTTTCTTTATTCTGTAACAGCTTTTTACCTGTTCAAACTCCAACCTGTCGGCAAAGCGTTCTTCCTGGATTCTGGTGCAATACAGCACATCAAGTTCGGAAAGGATTGCATCGGGTTTGTCAAATTGCTGATAGTTGACTTCTCGCTCCTCCAGTTCTTCCAGCAAATATTTTGGGGCTTTTAATGCCTCAGGGGAGATGAAATACATCTGATGAAGATCAAACAGAGAAAGAGCCTCGGCTAAGGAGTGAAAGAT
>PUNP01000551.1 GCA_003551785.1 Candidatus Brocadiaceae bacterium
CCCAGGGGGGAAATAAAGTCATATTCGTAAGCTTTTATGCAAGAAAAAAATTTATCATTTAATGGCTTATCCCGTCCTCTGGGCAGAAACGCGGCGGGCGAGGCCGGGGGTTGTTAATGTTATTGTAGTGCATAAATACTCCTCCACCGGGACAAGCCCGGCGGTAGGAGCCACCAATCAACGTGGGTCATTGAGCAATTACCAACTGGGAAAAAGACGACATTATCTATGCAAAGAATTCCTCAAAGCTCATCCGTCATAATATTCACGCCGATGGCGCATAATTTCCCCTTTGCCCATATACAGTACATCTTCGGCTATATTCGTGGCATGATCGGCAATGCGTTCTATATGCCTTGAAACGCAGAGCAGATGAATGAGCTGTTCTATTTGGTCGGGGGTTTCTCTCAGTCCCATTTTAACCTGTTCGTACATCTGTTTGTTTATATCATCGACCTCATCATCGGTTCCGCCCACCTTACCGGCCAGGTCCATATCAAGATTGACAAGTGAATCAAGGGCGTTGCGCAGCATGGAATGCGCCAGTTCGCTCATTCTGGAAAAGTCCATGGGAAACGTCGACTCCTTTTCAACGGCCAGGTAAGAGGCTCTCTCGGCAATATTAACGGCAAGGTCGCCTATTCTTTCCAGATCGCTGTTGATCTTCAGCACGGCCACGATAAAACGCAGGTCAACAGCAACCGGCTGGTGCAAGGCTAAGATTTTCAGGCATTCTTCTTCCACCTCCACTTCCATTTCGTCGATCTGCATGTCAGCCTCAATGGCCGACTCCGCAAGTTTTTTATCCCGCTTTTCGAGCGCTTCGACCGCTCTTGAAGTGTTTTCCTCAACAAGTGTGCCGAGTTTCAGCAATAAGTTTTTCAGGTTTTCTATTTCTCTTTTGAGATGTACAGACATTTCTTTCCTCCGAATTATCCGAACCGACCGGTGATATAATTTTCCGTTCGTTTTTTGTCCGGTTTGGTAAAGAGTTTTTTCGTCACATCAAATTCTATCAGTTCTCCTTCATACAAAAAAGCGGTATAGTCCGACACCCGCGCCGCCTGCTGCATGTTATGTGTGACGATAACAATCGTGTATTCGCCTTTCAACTCATCGATAAGGTCTTCTATCCTCGTGGTCGATTTCGGGTCCAACGCCGATGTCGGCTCGTCCATCAGCAGGATTTCCGGGTTCACCGCCAGAGCACGCGCTATGCACAACCTCTGCTGCTGCCCGCCGGACAGACCCAGCGCGTTCAGATTCAACCGGTCTTTCACTTCATCCCAAAGTGCGGCACGAACAAGGCTTTGCTCCACAATGTCCATCAATTTACTTTTCCGTCGCACACCGTGGATACGCGGGCCGTAAGCGACATTATCGAAGATCGATTTGGGAAAAGGGTTGGGTTTTTGGAAAACCATGCCGACTTTTCGCCTTAAAGTCACGACGTCGATCCCGGTCCCGTAAATGTCTTCTCCGTCAAACAGCAATTTTCCCTCGACGCGGCAGGAGGGGATCAGGTCATTCATTCGGTTGATGGCCCTCAGGAACGTACTCTTTCCGCATCCGCTCGGTCCTATTATAGCGGTAACGTCACCCCGCGGCATACCAAAACTGGCCTCGACCACGGCCTGGTCGTCTCCGTAGAAGACCGAGAGGCTGTCGGAGCACACATGGCAATCTTTGCTCAATCCATTGTCCGTCACCCTTTCCCGGCTCTTTTCGGAATCCTTCAGGAAAACATCATCTTTTAAAGCAAAATCTATCATTGTTATTACCCCTTGAGTTTTTTAGAAATTCTTGCACGCAATACAATGGCCGTTATATTGAGAAGAAGAACCAGAACGATCAATGTCAGAACCATACCGAACTGCACGTGTCTGATCTCATCCACCATTTCGTGTTCGGTCGCCAGGTTGTAGATATTCCAGGGCAGCGCGGGAGTGGGATTCGTAAAGACCTGCGAGGGTTTCAGCGCCCGGCCGACGCTCACGGCGGCGGTAAAGATGATCGGTGCCGTCTCACCGGCCGCCCGCCCCATGGAAATGATAATCCCGGTAATGATCCCCGGCAGGGCCGAGGGGAGAATAACCGTCAGCACCGTGCGCCATTTTCCGGCACCAAGCCCCATCGCGGCCTCTTTATATGCGACAGGCACCGCCCTTATCGCTTCCTCGGAAGCGCGGATCACCATCGGCAGGATCAGCAGCCCAAGGGTCAGTGAGCCGGCCAGCACACTTTTCGATTCGGACACTCCGAGGGTGTTGATGAAAAAAGCGAGTCCGAACAGCCCGAAGACGATACTCGGCACGCCGGCCAGCGTGCTCACGAACGTACGTAAAAGGCTCACCATCCAGTTGTCGCCGGCGTATTCAACCAGGTAAATCGCTGAGAGCACTCCCATCGGTACCGCGAATATGATCGCTCCGAATGTGAGATAAAAAGTTCCTAAAATAGCCGGCCATATCCCCCCGAAAATATTGGAGTCTATCGGTCGGTCAATCAAAAACTGCCAGTAAAATTCGGTGCGGGGCCGCATCATCGCCTCAAAGTTTTCCTCAACGTAATCAAACAACCCCACCAAAGAAGTCCCTTCAAATTCCTGACGGCGCGGTTCATACACCTTGACACCCATCTGAGATGAATCGCTGTAGTCATAAGTCGTCACATTCAAAAAATGATGCAGCGAATGTTCGGCTCTTTCCATCCTGGTCTGCCCGTATCGAAAACGCGGCAGTGAAGGTCGCGGCTCGCCCGGGGCGGGCCCGAACAGTTCCTTGACGGCATCTTGTACTTCGGCAAATGAATCACGATACTGCATGCGATCGACGATGCTCATTTCCTGCAGTTCTTCTTCAAAAGTCTCCAGCATATCGTACATCGGCGCACGGGCGTTGACGGCTTTCTGAAGGTCCTGCTTTATTTTCTCCCTGTCTCCGCGTTCGAAATATTCCTGCTGCATCACACGGAATCCGACCGTGCTGCGAAAAATAAATGCCCGCATCCCCCTGAGAGTAATGGGAGCTATGAAAAAGAGCAGGGCGGCCGACAATAATATAATCGACAGCAACCCTGTGCCGGTAAAGGATTTATTCAAAACTTTCCGTGTAGATATGTTCATTTTAACCTCTCATCCAGTATGTCAGGAAGATTTCTCGTAAAATCGCGAATTTCATCCCTCACCTCGGTATATTTTTTGTTCTGCATAGCGGATTGTCCAGTCTTTATATTCACAAGTTAACGGTTCATTCACCTCTCATCTTCTTGCGACTGCGCTTCACCGCCCATTCACTGAGCAGATTCAGCACAAAAGAGATAACGAGCAGACACAGCGCCATAGCAAACAGCACATGATATCGGTCGGCACCGGTCACGTGGTCCGCTTCGCCCATATCACCGGCAATTGTCGCTGTTAGAGTCCTGACCGGTTCGAGCAGGTTATACCACGGTTCGGGTATCTGAGCGGCGTTACCCGAAGCCATCCAGACGACCATCGTTTCCCCGATCGCGCGCATAAAGCCGAGTATGACAGCAGCGCATATGCCGCTGCTTGCCGCGGGGATGACGACTTTCAGCATTGTTTCGGCACGCGTGGCCCCCATAGCGTAACTCCCCTCCCTGAGCTCTATACCAACAGCCTGGAGGGCGTCTTCGGCTACACTCACAATAGTCGGAAGCGCCATGATCGCCAGTATAATGGAGACGTTCAGCGCATTCGTCCCGCTGGAAATTTGTATCGCGGCGAGACGGGAATATAGACTATACAAACCGCCCATCCCCAGCAGCCCCCCGAAGATCAATACACCATAACGCACGGGCTTCACCGCACCGCCTTTTGCCCGGGCCGACAGGATATCAGAAAAAAACATCAGGAATATAAGCAAAATCGGGGCCAGCAGCAGCGTGGAACCGATCGCCAGCAGTTTCCCGCCCATATCCTGCATGAGCGGAGCTAAAACGACCAGAGCGAAGAATCCATAAGCTACTGACGGTATTGCAGCAAGTATCTCAATGATAGGCTTGGCGAACTGCCTTGCCCGAAAAGATAATATATCGCTCAAACACACCGAGGCGGCGACACCGACCGGAACGGCCATCGTAATCGATGCGGCGGCGACGATGCCGGAGCCGTAAAAGATAGCCAGTGCACCGAAACGTGCATTTTCCGCTGAAGGGAACCAGTTTTTTTGAGTAAAGAACTCAGTAAAACCGCGCGACTGGAAAAAAGG
>PUNP01000628.1 GCA_003551785.1 Candidatus Brocadiaceae bacterium
AGCATTTTTCATACCCTGTATTGTCTTGGCAGGAGTTTGCTACTGCGGATATTAACCTTGACGGTTCTGTGAATATTGAAGATCTTGCAGTGCTTGTAGAGTACTGGCTTGATGCTGATGTCGAAGGTCTCTGTGTTGACATCAGCGATGACGGTAAAGTTGATTTTGAGGACTTTGCGGTTTTAGGGTCCGAATGGCTCGTAGAATTCTATCGACATCAACCCAGAGAATGGTATGCCTCGGCTTCGGACGGGTGTGATGCCAATCCAGGTTCATTGCAAAGACCTTTCAAGACCATTCAAAGAGCCGCAGATGTTATGAAGCCTGGCGATATGTGTTACATAAGAGAAGGTGTTTATCGGGAAACCGTGCGGCCACCATGTAATGGATCGGAAACGGCACCGATTATTTTTGCGGCTTATCCCGGCGAATATCCCATTATCAGCGGTGCTGATTTGGTAAACAGTCCATGGACGGTACACACCGGCTCGATCTATAAGACCACGCTGTCTTCACCTGACATGCAGTTTGCACAGTTGTTTGTTGATGGTCAGATGTATAATGAAGCCCGCTGGCCCAATGCTAATATAAGTCAGCTTGTTGCGATGAATCGCGCAACGGCCAAGACGGGAACAAACTCGACTACTTTGATTGACAATCAACTTCCTCCGGGTGATTGGACGGGAGCCACAGTGCATATCGTTCCTGGTGATGAGTGGATTAGTCTTTCCAAGACTATTAGCAGTTATTCACCGGGCAGCAACTTGACTGTTTCCGACAGTAATTGGGTCCATAATACAGCATCTTATATGCCCAGGGCTGGGAATCCTTACTGGCTTTCGGGAGCTTTGGCAGGTCTGGATGTTCCAGGGGAATGGGTTTTGGTCGCAGACAACGGGATAGATCATACCCTTTATCTTTGGATTGAAGGTGACGGCAATCCGACGGAGCATACGGTTGAATTCAAAAGACGTCGATATGCCTTCAATTTAAAAGAGCGAGAACACATCCACCTCCAAGGTTTGCGTATCTTTGCGGCGGCGGTTTTAATGGATGGTTCACAGTATTGTCTGGTTGAAAATTGCCATTTTAAATACGTTGATCATTTCCGTACGACCGACCACTATAACACATCGCATAATACCGGTAATCATGCCAACCGCATGAGTGGTTCCAATAATAACTGGAAAGACAGTAGCATTGCGTATTCAGCTGGCAATGGCATTCTGGATTATGGAAATAACAACTCTGTTATAAACTGCATTATACGAGATGTCAATTATATGGCCACTTATGCCGGCTGCCTCTTTATTGGTGCGTCCAGCGCGGAGGGACAATATCTCAATAACACCATGTACAACAGCGGCAGATTCATTATTTATCAAAATGGCCCGGCTAAGCGTTTGTCTTACAACCATCTTTTCGGAGCTGGATATCTGACACGCGACAGCGGCATTTACTATACATGGGGTACTGATGGTGGTGGCACAGAGATTTCCTACAACATCGTTGAGCTTAATTATTCAGCTGCCTATGGTAAAGGCATTTACATCGACAATTACTCATCGAATTATGTGATTCACCACAATTTACTGCGCAATCTCAATAGTCCGGCGATCATGTTAAGCCCTCCCATCCAGAATGTATTTGTCTATAATAATACTTTTTTGGCAAGTTGCCATCAGGCATTCAGTCAGTACACACCGCCGGGCGAATATTCTGACCAAACTACCTGTGAGGTCAAAAATAACCTACATGCGTGCCCTTTGGGGTCGTTTGGAAGTGTTCCGCCCGTTCTTAACAACAATGGCAATTATGCCGTTAATGCGGACGGGACATTGCCTGCCGGTTCTGGTGCTATCGATGCCGGAGTTGTAATTCCCGGCATCACAGACGGTTATGTTGGTACTGCGCCAGATGTGGGAGCATTTGAGTTTGATCTGACGCCGTGGGCCGCTGGAGCTGACTGGGCGGACGGTAATATCATGTCCAATCGCATCTTGCGGGGTTCTTTGAAAAATTGAGGTGCTCCATGGATATAAAAAGGCGATGGTTCTCAGCAGGCAACAAAACCCGCCCGGCAACTGTGCCGCTTATTTTGTGCCGGGAGTGTTAGCCGATACTACAAAAATATCCGTAAATGGTAATGAGAAATGAAAGGAGCTGAAAAGATGGACCGAAGGTTTTTTTTAAAGACTATGGGCGTGGCGGTAGGGTCGTTTCTGCTGGCAGCGAATGAGAGTTTTCTTCCGGTTTCTACTACATCAAAGAAAAAACCTAACTTTTTGTTTATTCTTGCAGATGATCTTGGATGGAAAGATATTGGCTGCTATGGCAGTACATTTTATGAAACGCCGAATTTAGATCGCCTAGCAGCCGAAGGCATGCAGTTTACCGATGCCTATGCGGATCCAATTTGTTCACCTACGCGGGCAGCTATTATGTCCGGTAAGTATCCAGCGCGTCTGGATACAACAAATTGGTTTGGTGCGACACAACCAGAGGCATATTCATATCCCGGTATAGATCTGAACCCTCGGGCACGCCAGCGACTCGATTCTCCACTTATTACGGCACCTTACCAACCTTACCTACCGCTTGAGGAAACCACTTTTGCAAGTGCTTTAAAAGAATCCGGCTATGCTACTTTCTTCGCTGGCAAATGGCACCTTGGTAAAGATGAAAAATACTGGCCCGAGCATCACGGTTTCGATATTAACAAAGGCGGTCATGATCGTGGTGGGCCATACGGTGGCAGTCAGTATTTCTCGCCTTATGGTAATCCCAGGCTTGAAGATGGACCAGACGGTGAATATCTGCCTCTGAGGCTCGCAGAGGAGACGGTGGATTTTATTGAAGCGTCAAAAGACAAGCCATTTTTGGCATACTTGTCCTTTTATAAAGTACATACACCACTAATGACCACAAAAGAGCTTGAGGAAAAATACACGAAGAAGCGTGAAGTTATGGGGCTTGAAGCAGAATGGGGTAAAGAAGGCAATAATAAGGTGCGACTGGTACAGGAACATCCGGTTTATGCAGGAATGGTCGAAGCACTGGATAAAGCTGTTGGAAATGTTCTTGATAAGCTCAAGGAGTTTAGGCTTAAAAGCGATACGATTGTAATTTTTATGTCAGACAATGGTGGTTTATCCACTACTAGCGGCCACCCAACATCCAATATTCCTCTGAGAGCGGGTAAGGGCTGGCTTTATGAAGGTGGTATTCGCGTCCCATTGATTATAAAGTGGCCCGGTGTTACGAGCCCCGGTAGTACATGCAGTCAGTCGGTTATCGCTACCGACTTTTATCCTACTATGCTAGAAATGGCTGGTTTGCCTCTAAGACCTGATCAACATAAAGATGGCAAAAGTTTTGTACCTTTGCTTAAGGGACAAAAGATGACCAGAGGGCCTATATTCTGGCATTTTCCCCATTACCATGGATCAGGTAGCGTCCCTAGCGGAGCTGTCAGGGATGGTGCCTGGAAGTTGATAGAGTTTTTTGAAACAAGAAGACTTGAATTGTATGACCTGAGTGACGATATTGGTGAACGAAATAATCTGGCTGAGCATTATCCTGGAAAGGTACAAGAACTTCTAGAAAAGATGATTGAATTTCGCCACCAGACCGATGCCAAGATGCCAACATTGAATCCGAACTACAGGCCGGTCTAAAAATTGCCTCGCTAAAATAATTTGCGGGCCGAGTTAACCCTATTTTTATGTAAGTATATGGATATAAAGATGCTATATAGCATTTGCCTCAAATTTTTTGGTTACCAAAATGCATTTGGGCCTATTGAGCTCCTTTTGCTCCAGAGCCGAGGCAGATGCCTGGGATGTTTGACCCAGGAATTCTGCCGAAGAGCATAATTTGTAACTTTTTTGGTTCCCACTACGCCGGGTTAGGATTTAAAGAAAGAAAATGAAATTACACAGTGTAAATTATATTGAAGATTTAGCGATGAGTAATGCTATGAATCGGCGCAACTTTCTCAAAACAACAGTTGCGGCAGCGGCGATGGGAAGTTATGCGATTGCTCAATCAACTCAAGCCGGTGTAGGAATGCAGCAGGGTTCAGCTAATAATCCGGATATCCCGAACATTGTCATTATCTATGCCGATGACCTTGGTTATGGAGATGCCGGTTGTTACGGTGCTACCGCTGTACATACGCCCTATATTGACCGCCTGGCAAAAGAGGGTATCCGTTTTAC
>PUNP01000026.1 GCA_003551785.1 Candidatus Brocadiaceae bacterium
AAGCTAAAAACATCTAAGTTCGATGACATTCTTGATGCAGTAATTGTCACGATTCGCCCTCCAAAATAAATGCCCAATGTGGGAACTGCAAAGACAAATAACCGCTAAGACGCAAAGGACGCAAGGACGACAATAATTCTTTTCAAAAACTACTTGAAAAGAATTAATAAAACGACGAACAGCTACGACAAAAAAAAGAAGAACGTCTTGACGTGTCTTGTCCTGATATTAGTTGACAGCATAATCAACTATGGGGAGACGAAAAAAAACACCTAAACAGCTACTTTTTCCCTGATAACGGAAAAATCCAGTTGACCCAGAGGATCGCTGTTGGTCCTTTTTGATGCATCCAATATTTCTATAGCTACTATCCTTCCGTCTTGATTATAATCAAAGACTATGCCTTCAAGTTCCAGAGATTCTGCGATAGGCTCTTCAGGGATGAACTCAATGTTCATCAGGTCATGCTTGGGATCATATTCAACCTTCATATCACTTTTCCTCCCAATAACGGGATATTTGAGACGTTAAATAGGCTGTGATAACGACATATTCCCTTTCATACTCTTCATAAACAACGCGCAGCAGATATTCTTTATCTCCCAACATGTATCTTTTATGGGCTATATTCCGCTTACTGTGGCTTTTAATTATCTGATCAGGCTTTAGTAATGCCTCCGAAACCATATTTTCGCTAATCTTTCTTCTGGCCAGTTTCTTCCTGGCAAGCTGAATTATGTTTATACTTTTCATGCAGACCTTCCCAACATCTGACTATCCATAATTACGGTCTTCAAATTTTCTTCGTTTTCAAGGCTCGTAATCTTTCTGTACCAACCCGCTTGCCTATAATCTAATCATATTAACATTTTATATTATACTTAAAAGCGCAGAAGATAGCAACCGGGGTAAGCTGTTGAGCTGTTGAGCTGATAAGCAACGACTACGGCGAAATGGGTTATGGGTTCTGAGTTCTGGGTTCTACGGCAAAGGGATTAGGGCGGAGGGCGGAGGGCGGAGGGCTTAGGGCTTAGGGCAACGGCTCACGGCAACAACGACGGCAACGACATAAACGGCAACCGATATAAAAATGTAAATCCGTTGCCGTCGCCGTAGCCGTTAATTCCTCATTCCTAATTCTTATGCCAACAACACTTATAGCTTCTCAACTAAATCTTTTTGCCCTGTCTGCCGCCAGGCAGACAAAAAAACAAGATGTTTATAAATAAGATACTAATCCCTCATTCCAGATTCCGGTGGGCTGCCGCCACGAGGTTAAAACTTGATGTTACTTCGATTCCAACGTATAATTTACCATGGAATAGGGAGGACCTCAGATTGTGACAAAGCTGAGCGACCCATTGCAGCCATGATATACTCTTCGTCCGTGTTACTTTCCAGAAAAAGAGAGAAGCAGCGATGAATAAAAAGGCACTCGAAAATTTAAAAAAGGCCTTGACGCCAAACAAAAATATAGTATTTGCCTATCTGTTTGGAAGTCAGGCCATTAATAAGCAAACTGCCCTGAGTGATGTCGATGTTGCCGTGTATCTTCGTAATAATGTCCACCTGGAAGATGAAAAATTAAGCCTCCTTGATTCTTTGTCAGCACAACTTAAAACGGAAGATGTAGATCTGGTCATCCTCAATACCGCACCGATCTCACTTGCCGCACGCGTCCTCAAATCAAGAGTCGTAGTCATCGACCGCATCCCACTGATAAGACATAAATACGAGTCGCTCGTTATGAGAGAATCGTTCGATTTCTATGCCATGGAGTCAGCTATTCTTAATCGGAGATATGATGTTGGTTGACAAGCCCCTTATTCTAAGAAAACTGGCGAAACTCGAAGAATGTCACCAGCAGATCCGGGAGTATTCGGAAATAACAGCCGAAGATTACGCGGAGGATTGGAAAACTCAGCGTATTGTCGAACGGACACTCCAGATAATGATAGAATTATGTCTGGATATTGCCGGGCATATTATCTCAGATAAAAAACTCCGTATTCCGGATAACTATGCCGATACTTTCAGATGCATCGGAGAGGCAGGCCTGATTGAACCTGGCATTGTGGAAATAATGGTGAAAATGACACAGTTCCGAAACGTGATCGTGCATCAGTATGAACGAATAAACTCCGGGATAGTTGTTAGTATCCTTCAAAAACATCTGGAGGATTTTCTGAAATTTAAAAATTCAGTAGTGGCCCTGATTGAAAACGACAAAATGGGGGCTCGGTTCTGAGTTCTGGGGGTGCAGCCGAAAAGTTTGTTTTTCTCAGAACGGAACGTTCTACCGCGCCCCTTCAGGGCACAGAATGCGTCGAGATTCATAACCTCGGGTTAATACCCGAGGCTACTGGATCCTCTGCCAGGTTACCAACAATCCATTAAAAAAAGATCGACTAAAAAATGAGGTGAGGAGAAAAAAATACATTTCGTCGGAAATACCATGATCGATGCGCTGCATAAAATAGGCCGCAACCATGCCGTGGTGTGGCCCGCACACCCCAGAACTATCGAACGGATAAAAGAATTCGGGTTGAACGTAGAGAGCAAAAACGTGCGGATGATCGATCCTGTGGGATACCTCGATTTTCTGTGCCTGCAGGATAATGCCGCAGCCGTTGTAACCGACTCCGGTGGTATACAGGAAGAAACCACGTTTCTGGGCGTGCCGTGCTTCACGGTCAGACCGAATACCGAACGGCCGGTGACTTTATCCCAGGGCACCAACCAGCTTTTCGATAACAATCCGGATGAGCTCGCCGATGCAGTGTGCGAGGCCGCCCAAAACGGAAAAGCCGCCGGCCAAACGCCGCAATACTGGGACGGGAAGGCCGCAGGACGTATCGCCGATGTTCTGGGGGAAAGTGAGCTGGATTAAGCTGTTGAGTTACGGCAAAGGGCTTAGGGCGGAGGGCGGAGGGCTTAGGCTAACGGCAAAGATAACAAAAAACGGCTAACCGAGGTCTTGTCCATCCGGTCCATCCTGTCCATGCCGTCCATGAAAAATCGCTGTTTAACAGCGGTCCGTTCTGAGGCCGCGCTTCTGAATTTGATTTCCCTCCCCGTTTTGGGTATCATTCTACCATATCCGCCAGGTGCTTATGCGCCAACTCTCACCAATAAATTGTCGATGGTTCGAAAATTAAAGTCTTTTGCCGTATGCCTTTTTTGTCTTTTGCCGTTTTATTAATTATTTTCAAGCTCCGTCTTGAAAATAATTAGCTTATCTATTTACCGGTCATTAGAAATGCCAAGCCCCATACTACCAGAAAATTATATTCCCGGAGCCGTCTTCCTCGGAGCCGTTGCGCTCGCCGTCGTCCTCGTGCCATTTTCCGGACTTTTCGCCCGGGCGCTCGGCGCACTGGATACCCCCGATGAAAGAAAAGTTCACAAAAAAACCGTTTCGCGCCTGGGTGGGCTGGGCATGGCACTGTCGCTGGTCGCCGTTCTTGTTCTCACGCTCGGCGTGCAGGACCGGACAGTCAGAGCCTTCTTGCTGGGTGCAGGATTCGTTGTCTTTACCGGACTCATGGACGATACCCGCGGGCTGTCACACCGCATGAAGTTCCTGGGTGAAATTCTTGCCGCGCTCGCTTTCCTGGTAACCGGCGGGTTCTACCTGCAATCATTCGGGAATCTGCTGGGCTTCGGCGAAATTACTACGGGGCCGCCATGGCTGGGGATTATTATAACTGTTTTCTGCATGGTAGGGGTTATGAACGCCATAAACCTATCAGACGGACTCGACGGGCTGGCCGCCGGATTGTGCTTTATCGCCGCGCTGTTTATGGCGGTTCTGAGCTACGAAAGCCAGGCCGGCGTCTGGATGGTTATCTCACTGGCATTGCTCGGCGCGCTGCTGGGATTCCTCAGGTATAACCACTACCCGGCCAACCTGTTCATGGGCGATAGCGGCAGCCTGCTCCTGGGCTATTCAATGGCCGCTGTGGCAGTGGGACTCGCGCAAAGAGGGGCCGCGTACCAGCCCGTAGAACCGGTTGTGCTCGGCACCCTGCTTGCACTGCCTATCCTGGATACGCTCCGGGTGATGATTACCCGGAAACTGGCCGGGCGACACCCCTTCAGACCCGACCAGATGCATTTTCACCACCGCCTGCTCAAGCTCGGGCTGCTGCACCGCGAAACCGTAGATGTGCTCTACCTCCTCATGTTCGCCCTCGGCTGCTTTGCCTGGTTCGG
>PUNP01000277.1 GCA_003551785.1 Candidatus Brocadiaceae bacterium
AAATCCGCCGAGCTCTGTAAGGGCGCAACATTTCGGTTCGATCTGAAAAACAATGAAAGCGGGGAGTTTTGGTTCCTAATTCCTCATTCCACCGGCACACAGGGCACGGTGGAGATGCCATGGTGTTCACTGAGGACTTGCAGTAACGGACTTTTCGTCCAGGCCCAGGCGTTTAAAAGCAGTACATCGACACAAAATTGAAGTTGGATTTTTTTAGCATCAACTGTAATGCACAAATAACCGTAATTTTATTGAGAGAAGAGAATGAAGAGTATTATAAGCATCCAAACATATAAAAGGAGGATATAAAACAATGTCGCATAAGGTATTCAGCGCCGTTGCACGCGGCTCACATCAGTTTGTTGAACAGGCGGAAAAGGCGTGGGAAGAGGCTGTTGAAAAATACGGCGAAGATCAGAAAATTGAATTTCCCGAAACAGCCTTCCACCTGCCCATGATCTATGCGTTGACCGGCGCCAGGGTTCAAACTCTGGGCGATGTCAAACCCATTCTGGAACACTGTCGTAATGATCTTTTGCATGCCATGCCCGACGAAAATGTCTGGCTGCCTTATCTGGGCCACGGCCTCGACGAAGGCGCTGCAACGATGTTCGCTCAGGAAATTATTTGTGCCATCGATTATCTGAATGAGGATCTGCAGTTCCCGGAGGGTTTTTATGGTTTTCTGACCGATACCAACCAGCGGGAGGTCGGCATACAGTTGGTTGACGGCCGTATGCCGGGCTTTGCAGCCATTCTGGGACCGGCGCCAAGCAATGAAATCGCCTGTCATGTCATTCAGGAACTGCAGAAACGCAACATACTCATCTTCCCTTTTGCCAATCGTGAGGGCAAGACGCTGCTGAGCCAGTTGCAGGAAGAAAAGGTGCAGACCGGTTGGGATACCTACATCGTTCCCGTCGGCCCGGAGACCAAACACGGTATTCTGATCCTGAACTGGGCGGTGCGCAGCGCAATGACCTTCGGCGGGTTGAAACCCGGGCAGTATCAGGAAATACTCCAGTACTCCCGCGACCGCGTTTTCGCTTTCGGAATGACTTTCGGCGAGATTCCCGACGACTGGTATGCAACGGGCGCTTCGGCCATTTTGATGGGGTATCCGGTCATCAGCGACCACGAATCCACTCCGGAGGTGCATCCCACCGGCGTGACCACCTATGAGGCGCTTGTGCGTGAGACCGATCACGACAAGCTCGTGCCGCGCTGCATCGAGGTGCGTGGAGGGAAGGTGAAGGTGGAAGAGATCGACGTCCCGGTCCCTGTTGCCGCCGCCTTCGAGGGCGAACGCGTGCGCAAAGACGACCTGCATGTGGAGTTCGGCGGTAAAAAGTCCAACGCCGTTGAATATCTCCATAGCGTTGAACTCGACGATATTACGGACGGCGATATTGAAATCGTCGGGGAAGATATAGATGATGTCGAGGTCGGCGCCTCCATGGACCTCGGGATCGAAGTTTTTGTGGCCGGCCGTGAGATGCAGGAAGATTTTGAAAGCATCCTCGAACGGCAGATACATATGTATATAAATCATGCCGGCGGTATTATGCATATGGGACAGAGGAATATCGTATGGATCAGGGTCAGTAAAGACGCCTATGGGGCCGGGTTCAGACTTGAACATTTCGGGCGTTTGCTGCATGCGAAGCTGCACGACGACTTCGGGCAGATAGCCGATAAGGTGGCCGTGCGCCTAATTACGGACAAAAAACAAATTGAGGAGTTAAGCCAGGGGGCTCAATCGGCCTACGAGTACCGCGATGAGCGCCTGGAAGGGATGAAAGATGAGTCCGTAGAGCTTTTCTATTCCTGTACTCTCTGCCAGACTTTCGCTCCCGACCATGTGTGTGTGGTCAGCCCCGAGCGCTACGGTCTGTGCGGCGCTTATAACTGGCTGGATTGCAAGGCGGCAAAACAGATAAACCCGCAGGGGCCGAACCAGCCGATTGAAAAAGGAAAAACCATCGATGCTGAACGCGGCGAATGGGAAGGTGTCAACCAGTTTGTGTATGAAAACTCGAACCGGAAAATCGAACACTACAGCCAGTATTCGCTCATGGAGTTTCCTATGACTTCCTGCGGCTGCTTCGAGTGTATAGTCGCCATGGTGCCGGAAGCGAACGGCGTGATGATTGTCAACCGTGAATACGGTGGCATGACGCCGATAGGTATGCCTTTCAGCACGCTCGCCGGGCAGGTCGGCGGCGGGGTGCAGACACCCGGCTTCCTGGGCGTTGGACGTCGCTATATGCTCAGTGAAAAGTTCATCAGCAAGGAAGGCGGGCTGGCCCGTCTGGTGTGGATGCCCAAAGAACTTAAAGAAGAAATGCGTGAAGACCTGGAAAAACGCGGTGAACAGATGGGCGATCCCGATTTTGTCGATAAAATTGCCGATGAAACCGTGGCGGTGGACTCGGAATCCCTGCTCGAATATCTTCAAAAAGTCGAACATCCGGCGATGACGATGGAATCGCTGATATGAAACGGATAGTTGTTCGTTGTTCGTTGATAGTTGTTCGTTGTTCGTTGATCGTTGTTCGTTGATCGTTGTTCGTTGATCGTTGTTCGTTGGTAGTCATTAAAAAAGTTAAGTGCAGCCGGCTTGAAAGGGAGGTTCTTATGAGTGAAATTGAACATTTTACAGATCTGAGAGTATGGCGGAAGGCGCATCAGCTATTTTTGGACATCCTGGCAGATGTCGATAGTTTTCCCCGTTCACGTGGGGCTGATACGGTGATAAAGCAAATATTAGATGCCTCGGCGTCGATCAGCGCTAATATCTCAGAAGGGTTCAATCGTAGCCGGAAGAAATTTTCGAATACCCTTGATATTGCCCTCGGAGAGGCTAACGAAACAGAAAACTGGCTTTATAAAATACGAGATGCCGGTTTTGCTGACGAAAACACGGTCTCAAAACGACTGAAGGCGGTGCTGGACATCGAAAAAATGCTCGGAAGTCTCATGCGGAAAATCCGTAACAATAAAAATGCGCTCAGAGAAGAACCAGCCGATTACGAAACATAAAGATCTGTCAACGATCAACGAACAACGAAAAAGAAACCCCAATAAAATTTTGTTCTGATAAATATTTTTTTTGCAACCAATAAATTTTTTTATGGAGGAATTGACTTTATGGCCTTGACCGGACTCGATATCTATAAATTGCTGCCGCAGACAAATTGCGGCGATTGTGGCGTACCCACCTGCCTGGCATTTGCAATGAAAGTGGCCTCTAAACAGTCGGCATTGGAGGAATGTCCTCACGCCTCAGACGAGGCGAAAAATGAACTCGGGGCGGCCAGTGCTCCGCCCCAAAAACTCGTTACCGTAGGTACGGGCGACCATAAGCTGGAAATAGGTAACGAAACGGTTATGTTTCGCCATGACGAAAAGTTTCACCATCAGCCGGGTGTTGCCGTTCTGGTCGATGATCAAGAGGATGTCGAGGCCAAAGCGGATAAAATTTCAAATCTTCTGTTCGAGAGAATCGGTGAAGAGATTTATGTCGATACCGTAGCCGGGAATTGCAGCTCCGGAGATGCCGCTGCCCTGCAGGACGCCGCCCAGAAGTTAAACGACCGGCTGGGTTTTCCCTTGCTTCTTATCGCCGAAAACGCCGGTGTGTTGTGTGAAACCGGTGAAGCATTATCCGACCTGCGACCACTGCTGTGGCTGCGCGGAGAATTGGACGATGATCTTATTTCACTCGCAGCCGATAAAGAATTGCCCTTAGTGGTAGAGGGTGATCTTGAAGCATGTGATGCCGCTGCGCAAAAAGCTAAAGATGCCGGAGTCGAGGAAATGGTTCTTTGCCCGGGTGAGGTCGGCCCTGCAAAGGCTCTTGAATACGTGACCAAAGCCCGTCGGGCCGCTATCCAGAAATCTCACCGTCCTCTTGGATATCCCGTATTGCTGCGCGCATGGGCGGAAGACCTGGCCCTGCAATCCCTTGAAGCCTGCCACTATGTTTCTAAATATGCCGGCATCGTGGTGGTTTCTATTGATTCACCGGAATACATACTCCCGATCCTTACAATGCGGCAGAGTATTTATATCGATCCCCAGGTCCCCGTCCAGGTGGAGCCGAAACTCTATGAAGTGAATGATCCCGACAACCAGTCGCCGTTGCTTGTGACCACCAATTTCTCTTTGACTTATTACAGCGTGTTGAGTGAAGTGGAGTCCTCCCGG
>PUNP01000127.1 GCA_003551785.1 Candidatus Brocadiaceae bacterium
AATTCATACTCCACGGTTGTTATAATATTTAAGTTCGGGCTCGTCCAGTTCCGGTCAGTTCAACGGCGGTGGGGAAGTAGCTCAGCAGGGAGAGCGCGGCACTCGCATTGCCGAGGTCGGGGGTTCGAATCCCCTCTTCTCCACCATTTTTTTCAAACTAAGAAAAATTAAAATGAGGGATTCACCGTATGAAAATCGTCATCAGAGCCGGTGGAACCGGAACAAGACTCTGGCCTCTTAGCCGCATTGAGCACCCCAAGCAATTCCTTCCCCTGTACGATAATCAGCGCAGTTGTGTGCAGCAGGCTTATCACCGATTTACTACTGCACGACTCGCCCCCCCCCATGATGTTTACGTTTCCATAGGTAAAAACCATTACAGTCTGGCTCGTGAGCAATTACCCGATTTACCAGACAGTAATTTCATTGTCGAACCGGCGAAAATGGATACCGCAGCCGCTATAGCCCTGGAAACAGTTGTGGTGGCGGGAGATGATCCGGATGTGGTTATCGCCAGCCTCGGCAGCGATCACTATATAGGACGTCCCAATGAGTTTGTCGAGGCCTTGCAGGCCGCCGAACAGTTTTTGACGCAGACCCCCGAAACAATGCTCGCTATCGCGTGTGAGCCGGTACGTATTGAAACAGGTTATGGACATATCAAGATGGGAGCGAAACTCGGTGAATACTCGGGACGCCCCTTCTTTGCCGTCGACCAGTTCACCGAAAAACCCGACTACCCGACGGCTAAAGAATACACCGAAAGCGGAAATTATCTTTGGAATGCGAACTTCTTCGCGTGGACTTCCGGCACGCTGATGGAACAGTTCCGTGAGTTTCGTCCCGCGATGTATGAGGCGTTCTTCGAATTGCAAAAGTTCAGAGGCACCCCGGATTTCGATGCAAAGATCAAAGAAATCTATCCTACGGTCGAGAAAGTCGCTGTGGATTATGCGATATTAGAACCCGGCGCCGCCAAAGACCGGCTCGCCGTCCTCCCTGTTTCCATGGACTGGAGCGACATAGGGAGCTGGGCCAGCATCACCGACGCCTTCCCGCCCGATGCTAAAGGCAACCTCTTCAAAGCCGCCGTCGAACCTATAGACGTTCAAAACTGCACGATATTCTCCGATAACCCCGCCCGAAAGCTTATAACCGCCATCGGTATTGATAACCTCGCTGTTATTGATACCGAAGACGCACTGCTGATCGTCCCCAAAGACCGCGCCGGAGAGGTGAAAGAGATGGTCGGCCGGTTGAAAGACATCGATGAGTATGCCGATATGACTTGAGCCGCGATCCTTGCTGGATACCGCATGTTGCATTTATACGTCGCATAAGCCATAACCCGGACAAGCCGGAATCTGGAATGTGGAATCTGGAATGAGAAATTGTTGTTCCGGCACCTTTCTTTGCTTTTGGGCCGTTCATCCGTTGACGTTAATCCCCAATCCCTAATTCCAAGAACACTTACAACTACTCAAGCAAATCTTTTTGCCAAAAAAACAAGAAAATTACAATTAAGATACTACGCATTTTCAGAGACTGCGCTCTGAAAACGGGGCGCCTGTCGGCGCAGTACGGATAAATATTCCATGACCAATGTCAATGCTTGTCGTCTTTTTCCCTGGAGGGGATATTTATTTACAGCCCAGGGTTGGGTCGGCGGTCGTTTGCCGGCCCTACCCTGGGAAACCCATGTGGTGCACAACCTTCCCTGAAAGGGATGTTTAATCGTCCCCTCATTCACGAGGTTAAATATCCCTTTCAGGGAAAATTTGCGCATCGAATCCCTGTCCCAGGGTAGAAGGCCTTTCAGGCCATCAACCCTGGGCTATAATTAAAAATCCTCTTCGAGGAAAACGACCAGGCTATTCGTACATCCTTAATTTGTTAACGATGTGCGGCAACTAAGCGCCTAAACTTCCTATGCTTCGAGCAAAAATAACGAATTATGCAAAATGCTCTAACCCCCGTTCATTTGCTAAAAATATAAATTTCAATTAAAATGTTGGTGTCATGAAACAAAATTGATAAATTTTATTTGACGTCGCGTTGTTGACTTCCTCACGGGGCTTGCCCCCGTGGAAGAAATGACTGACTACCAGATGGAATTTTGTCAATAGATACCCCCACGGGGCTTGTCCCCGTGGATAAATGACTGACTACCAGAAAAAAAATGTCTCAACCTAAACCAATTTATACGGAAGAAAATTGTAATTCGCACCACAGGATTCTATGGTCTTTGTCCATTTTCTGGCGTAAAACACGATATGATTTTGATTGACTTCCCGACCTTAAGGAAGCCGTAGCGAAAGATGGTATTCGTATATTGAAACATGAGGTGCCCGGAGAGAGAACCGTTCAATTCCTTCTGCACACTAAACCCAGCATTTCTCCCGAAGACGCTGTTCGTTTCGTGAAAGGGCGTCTCCAATATTTGATAAAATCCGAAGTTCCGAAAGCTTATCGAAAAAATTATTCCATAAAAAGCATAGGGCAAGCAAAAGCACAGGTGGTGGAAGAATACGTTTCTTCACAACTTTCTCATCATCGTATGGCCGATCCCAGGGTAAACAAAATGATGCAAAAATGCCAATTGAGTTTTCCTGAAATTGACCTTTCCGCGGTGCGGTATACATCTCATGGTCAGTTTATTTACAATCTTCATTTAGTTTACGTTCATCAGAGAAGATTTAATGAGATAAGTGAATCGGCATTACGGGCATCGGTTGTGATGATTAAAAAAACTGCCAAATCCCAAAAACATCTATTGCGCACGGCCGGCATTTTATCGGATCATATACATATAGCTTTGGGGTGCGGGATTGATAATACGCCACAAAATGTGGCTCTGTCCTATATGAACAACCTTGCATATGCACATGACATGAAATGTATCTATCAATATGGTTATTTTGCTGGCACTTTTGGTCAATATGATCTTGGTGCGGTGTAACATTTTTTCTGGTATTCAGTCGTGAACCCCACGGGGACAAGCCCCGTGGAGATTTCTAACGTATTTTTTGAGTAGTCAGCCATGCAAGAAAAGGTACTCATATATGCTATAGCGATGGCCGCCTTATTCATGGCGCAATTCGGCGTCGAGGCCGTCCATCCTGTGTTCCATACCGGGCATGGTCAATGTACGGCCGATGAGTTCGATTGCGGCAGCGAAAATAAACATATTTCACAGGGCCATGATTGCTCATGCTCGCAGTGCCCGGTCTGCTCTTTCCTTTTTCATTTCAAAGCCGCCGGTGTAAATGAGGCCGAATGCGGTATTTTGCACACCATTACCGACTACTGTATAACCGCCGAACCACAAGTCGTAACCTCATTTTTTTGGGTGCTGCCCAATCCCCGATCTCCTCCTGCGTAAAATTATCCTGAAAATGCTCCCAATTTCAACGGAGCTGATGATATCTTTTTTTATCAAATTTTTACGCGAGTATTGTACTAAAATAGCAGTCAATAATCCTGTTTGAAGGGTGCGCTTTGAATACGGCTCTCAGCGCGTCGCACTCCAAAATATCCTTCACAGGTTTAACGATTCAATTCAATAATTCTACAGAGGAGAGTAATTATGGTAACACGACTTTTGACAGGGAAAATATGCCGCCTGGCATTTATCACGGCGGCTTCTATGTTAGTTTTTTCGGGTAGTATTTTGGCTGCGGATCGGGATGAGGATGATTCGCTTGCTGCGGCGCTGGGACGCGCACGCGCCGAACGTAATGAAGATTTTACCGATTTTTCCGCCGCCGTCTCACAGCGGGTGCGCGATAACTGGCAGAGCATGAACCCGGATATAAGCGTGATCATCGACGCCGTCTATCAGAACGACACCTCGGGACATGGTCTGGACGATATACTCGAGGACCTCGACGGATTCGGCATCGGGCACAGCCATAACGGCGGGCATGCTCACGACGCGGGTTCCGGATTCAGCCTGCGCGAGATTGAACTCGTCTTCAGCGCCGACGTCGATCCGTACTTCACGTCGGACGTTGTGCTGGGTATCCACGGCGATCATATCGATATCGAGGAAGCGTATGTAATCGATACGTTCATGCCGGGCGGATTGCAGTTCAAGGCCGGCAAGTTCTACAGCGATATCGGCCGCATCAACTCCCAGCATGCGCACGACTGGGATTTTGTGGATCGTCCGCTGGTCAATGAGCAGATTTTCGGCGATCACGGCC
>PUNP01001038.1 GCA_003551785.1 Candidatus Brocadiaceae bacterium
ATGAAAACGCTTAACGTTGGGCTTGTTGGATGCGGTATGATAAGAACCCCCTATCTTAATGCCTGTGGTAACACGAAATGGCTTAAGTTAACCGCCTGTGCCGATTTAATTGAAGAACGTGCAAAGTCAGCATGTGAAGAAGCTATCGAGAACGGGTGGGGTAACCCGACACCACTGTCATTTGATCAGATGCTCGAAGACGACGACATTGATCTGATCATGAACATCACCAACCCTTCAGCACATTACCCGCTCAACAAAAGAGCATTGGAGGCGGGCAAGCATGTCCATAGTGAAAAACCGTTGTGTGTTACTCTTGATGAAGGACGTGATTTGCTTGAGACAGCCGAGAAGGTCGATAAACGGCTGACATGTGCTCCGGATACATTTTTGGGAGCGGGGCATCAAACGGCCCGTTACTTGATCGATTCGGGAGCCATAGGCAAACCAACCGCTGCAACTTTTTTCTTTGCTGGCGGCGGCCCTGACGGGTTCCATCAAGATCCCGAATTTTTCTTCCAACCGGGTGCCGGCCCCCTGTTTGACATCGGTGTTTACAGTCTTACCCAAATGGTTTCTCTGATTGGTCCGATCAGGAATGTTGCCGGACACACAAAAATAACTTTTTCGGAAAGAACGATACTCTCGGATAAGAAATACGGCCAGAAAATGAAAGTGGAAGTTCCAACGCATGTCTCCGCCTCTTTAGAATTCGAAAACGGAGTGCTCGGAACTTTTGTTACCAGCTTCGACATCAAAGGCGGCCATAACCTTCCCCATGGCGAAATTTATGGTACTAAAGGAACTTTGAGTCTGCCGGACCCGAACGGTTTTGGGGGCAATCCCAAAATCAACGGTCCCGATATAGAGGAAGCCTGGAAAGAGGTGGAACTTTCGCATGGTTATTCCGGTTCAAACAGAGGCATCGGAGCAGCGGACCTGGCGGCTTCAATGCAAAACAACCGCCGGCCTCGCGCTTCAGCTCAACTCGCCTATCACGTGCTGGATGCCGCTTTGGCCATGTATAAATCCGCGGAAAAAGGACAAACAGTGCAGGTAAACAGCACTGTTGAACTGCCTAAACCGTTTGAGACCGGCCTGTTGGACGACATTGAAGATTAACAGATACCTGCTTTTCACCATACTATAAAATGACTCAACATCATGGAAAAACAAAACATATTACTCATCACGACGGATCAGCAGCATTGGCAAACTTTAGGAACATTAAATCCAGAAATTTCGACGCCTAATCTGGATAAACTGGCTGAAAGCGGTATGCTTTTTACGCGAGCTTATTGCCCTAATCCCACCTGTACACCCACCCGGGCCTCCATGATAACAGGGAAATATCCCAGTCAGCATGGAGCTTACAGCCTGGGCACCAAATTAATGGAAGGCCAGGAAACTGTTGGCAATGTTTTCAATAATGCGGGATACAATACGGCCTTGGTGGGAAAAGCCCATTTTCAGCCTCTTAGAGCTACTGAACGCTACTCCAGCCTTGAGTCCTACCCTGTCATGCAGGACCTTGCTTTCTGGCGAGATTTTCATGGTCCTTTTTATGGCTTCGAACATGTCGAGCTCGCCAGGAATCACGTTGATGAAGCTCATGTTGGTCAACATTATGCGCTGTGGATGGAAGAAAACGGGCTGGAAAATTGGCGTGATTTCTTCCAGCCGCCCACAGGTAACAGAAAATCACAATCGCGAAAGTGGGAATTGCCGGAAAAATACCATTATAATAACTGGATTACCGAACGCTCTAACGAGCTCATGAGTAAATATTGTCAAACGAACAAGCCGTTTTTTCTCTGGGCCAGCTATTTTGACCCGCACCCCCCCTATCTGGTACCCGAACCATGGTACAGTATGTACGATGCGCAAGAAATAACAGTACCCGAGCTGGTGGAAGGTGAACACGATAAAAACCCACCCCATTTTAAGATGACTCAGGAGGAAACACCTGACTTCAGTAGTTATGACGAGCCGGGCGGTGCCGCGCTGCATGGCTGCCGTTCGCATCGGCATAATAAAGAAGATTTAGCCCGGGACATAGCTGTTTATTACGGAATGGTCAGTTCTCTCGATCACTATATCGGAAAAATCCTTGCAAAGCTGGATGAATTGGGGATACGTGAAAACACCTTGGTCGTATTTACTACCGATCACGGTCACCTATACGGGCAACATGGATTGGTGGCAAAGGGGCCTTTCCATTACGAAGACCTGGTGCGGGTTCCCTTTATCGTTTCACAGCCGGGAACTGTTCCGCAGGGACAGGTGAGCGATGCGATCCAATCCCTTGTTGACTTACCGCAGACTTTCCTCCACCATTGTGAAATAGAAAATCCAATTCCTATGTCAGGATTGAACCAAATCGAGGTTTGGAAAGGCAAAAAAAGAAAAGCGCGTGAGCACGCGATTATTGAAAACAGGCATAATCCAACTACGATGAACTTAAAAACTTATGTGGGGGAGAGGTATAAGATAACAGTTTATTATAACCAGGAATATGGGGAGTTGTTCGATTTGGTCAATGACCCGGATGAAACCAATAACTTATGGGATGAACGAGAATATCAGGACATCAAATCGGATTTACTGCTGCAATTCATCCATGCAGAAATGGGTAAAGAACCCTTATTTATGCCACGAATATCAAGCGCATAAATCTCCATTCAATATTTTTACGAGTTAAGCACATCAATACCCAGCAGACGGCTAACAGAACCAGCCACGGTTTTCATGCTATTATTGCTGCTTAAATAACCATCGGCACCCTTGCGCCTGAACTGTCGCTGAATGGTTCGATTGCCTATGCCGTTGAATATTACGATCTTGGTATCAACAAACGTCGCTTTTAAGCTTTGAATAAAATCTTTCATACAATTATCGTCTTCAAACTCCTTCAAAGTAGAGTCTATCACGATAATATTCATCGCACGACAAGCTAAGATACGTTCAGCGGTCTCGATATCCATAACATATTCACACTCTAAAGATGGATTATTGAGATGTCGGCTGAGTTGGTGCATCTGGTACATATCCCGTCCGACGAACAATATCCTTTTCGCTGATTTATTTCCGATATGCATACCTGAAATTCAATTAAAAAACAAAGCCGCCGTTATCATCAACATCGTCATCTTCGTCCGTATCGTCGTCTTCTAAATCGTCCGGTTCTTCAACATCCTCATCAGTAACCTCAACGTCTTCTAAAGGCTTTTGTATGTCAACTGTTTCCATATCGATCTCAAAACCGAGCAATTCTTCTCTCGATAAAATTTTGGTTGTTTTCATTTCATCTTCTGTTAAAGCTATAATATTTTCAGCACTAAGTCCTAAGAAATTTAATGTTTCGCCTGCTTTAGAATGGAGAGCTTCATCTTCATTGCTCAATGCACTCAAGGCAGCTGCGATGGCATCCTCTCTGTATTTTCCATAGATATCTTCGCGTTGTGCTCTCAGAGCTTGATCAAAAGCTTTATATCGCAACTCAGGAAAAATTATTTCCGATGTGTAAAAATGGTATGGATCACCATTATCAATAATGCCCACAGCTGCTAAAGACGCGATTATGTTACTGTTTAATCCATATTTTTCAGACCCAAGGCGCTGCGCAACATCCAGGAACGCATCAAGAGCCTGGTATCTTAGCTGTGGACTTAGTGTTTCATTGGAAACGATATCGATCAGTATAGGAAAAGCAGAAGATGAGCCTTCGGCCCCAAGGACAGTCACTATCTTACTTTTCAAGTCTTCATCTCCATCGTATTTCTCGACAGCCTCAGAAAATTCGGGTTCCAACTTCCATACCGGATAGTTATCTAACCGATCAATAACATTAATCAGGGCATTAAGTGTTGACTTCACGATTTCTTTATGTCCTGGTATTTCCGGCACTTCATCGCTGTATTTAATCGCCTTTCGGATTACAGCGATTACTTTATCCGCTGAACAGAATTCATCGGGTAATTCAGGAGCAACCTTGATAAGCACAAGTGCGGAATCAAAACGGACTTGCGGATTTTCAGATTCCAATGCCAGGCAAAGCGTATTGATCACGGGCCCGGAGACCATCTTTTTACCTGCCAGCGAATTGATCAGATATACGGCAGCTTCATCATCTTCAATTTCCAGAACTTCCATAAGAGCATGAGCCATGGGTGTTGGGCCGAATAAATGGGCTGTCCGA
>PUNP01000477.1 GCA_003551785.1 Candidatus Brocadiaceae bacterium
ACAAATTTTGATTTGAATGTTAATGATGACAACTGAATTAACAACAAAACAGTGGGTTGAGATTCTGCAAGATGATGAACTGACAAATGAATTGGATTTGTCGATATTTCGCACCTTCTATAGCTTTCCTGAACATAAGGCTCCAGCAAGTCGGGTAGGACTTCGCCTGGGATATGAGAATAAATCCCCACAGGGACCGGTCAACCTTGAAATAGGAAGATATGCCAAAAGAATCGCAGAGAATTATGATATTGAGTTTTCCAAACGAACTAATCAAAAATATAAATTTTGGGATCTTTTTTCCGATGGGTGGAGTGAAGGAAGACGTTTCATCTGGCAACTCAAACCCCATCTCGTTGAGGCTCTGGAACGAACTAATCTGGTTGGCGAATTTCCTATCGCTGAAGAACTGCCACCGGTAGAAACTGACGAATTGCACGAAGGGGCAAAACGGTCCGTGACTGTGAATTCTTTTGAACGCAATGCAAATGCAAGGAAAAGATGTATTGAACATTGGGGCTGTTCTTGTTCCGTTTGTAACGTGAATTTTGAAGATGTGTATGGGGAGATTGGGAAAGGATATATTCACGTTCATCACCTTACGCCATTGTCAGAAATCGGTAAATCTTATGAGATAGACCCCATTGAAGATTTGAGACCGGTATGCCCTAATTGCCATGCAATGATCCATATTAAGAATCCACCGTTCAGCATTGAGCAACTAAAAGTGATATCCAATCAATAGCAGAGGTTAAACCATACATGTCACAACGTGAACTCGTTACAGAATTGGCGAACAACTTCAGTGTCGATAACCTTAAAAATTTCTTGATGGAGGCAAACCCCCGGCTTACCCCCATCCCCGAAGACCTGAACCATTACCTCGAACCCGATGACTATTTCGCCGATTTTCAGCAGATCGGTGAGGTCGAGTTCGACGACAGTGCGCAGCTCATGGCCGCCACGATACGCTCCAATAAACAACTCACCGAACGCACCAGTAAACGAAAACAATATGACCTGGCTAAAAAAGTCCTTAAATCCCGGTGGTGTGACAGCGGACTTTTCTGCTTTTATGACGACCACGGCAATTTCAGGCTCAGTTTCGTCTGCACCCAATACCACGGCACTCGGCGCACATTCAGCAGTTTCCAGCGTTACACCTATTTTATCAGCCCCAAAATTGCTAACAAAACTTTCATCAATCAGGTCGGCAAATGTCGCTTCGACAGCATTGAAAATATTTTGGAAGCATTTTCTATCGAGGCCGTATCCAACGAGTTCTATAATGAGTTCCAACCGAGATTCGACAAAATCGCTGAGAGTGTTACCGGCGTTGAAGAAGAAAACATTCAGCTCCGGCAGGATTTCGCTTTACTGTTCACCATAAGGGTCATTTTTCTTGGTTTTGTGCAGAAAAAGGGGTGGCTCGGAGATAATGATAATTTCATCGGGGATTTTTGGGAAGAATACAGAAGCCGGTTCTACGGTGATGATGAATTTTATTCCCGATGGCTCCAGCCGCTGTTCTTCCAAGCCCTGAACACACCGCCGGGACAGAAGGTGGCATACGGCAACAACGAATTTTCGGAAGAAACCGAACTGCTGCTTCAAAGCGCCCCCTACCTTAACGGCGAACTTTTCCGGCGGAAAAGAACCGTCGATGATCTTGACCTTTCCCTGCCCGACAGCGTTATCGCCGAATTCATCGGGTGGCTGTTCCGCTATAACTTCACCATAGAAGAAAATGAATTATACGACGAGGATTTAGAGCTCAACCCGGAATTCCTTGGTATCATCTTTGAACGCCTGGTGAATAAAGCTGATGGCGCAATTTACACGCCCAGGGTCGAAGTTGATCTCATGTGCCGTCTGGCCCTGCTCAACTGGCTCGACAAAAACAGTTCCATCGATAGGCGGGAGCTTTATTATCAGTTTTTCCGTGAAGCAGGTGAAGGCTCACAAAATGCCGATGATCAGAAGGACGGGAATTTCAGCGCCAACGAGATAAAGGAGATATTTGAGCTCATCGAATCGCTGACAGTATGCGATCCTGCTGCCGGTTCCGGCGCATTCGAGGTTGGGATGCTCCACGTGCTAAATGAGATTATAGTAAGTTTAATTTCCCGAGAGCGTTGTCCGGACGAGATAAAAAATGATTCGAAGTGGAATGACAGTTTTGAACGTAAAAAGGCGATTATCGGGCGTTCACTGTATGGGGTCGAGGTCAAACGTTGGGCGGTGTGGATAAACCAGCTCAGGCTGTGGCTGACGCTGTTCATTGACATGCCGGATAAGATGCGGAGTTCCTTTGAGCCGCTTCTACCGAGCCTGAACTTCAAGGTGAGACGTGGAGATTCTTTGGTTCAGCGTATCGGGAATAAACTGTTCCCGGTGCAGGGACATGCCAACCTGCCTGAGAGAGTGAAGAAAAAAATTACCGAACTGAAAAAGACAAAACAGGATTTTTATTATAACAGGGGTGGGAGCGAAGAACTGGTCAGGCAGCAGGAATTTGGTGTCTTTCGCTCTGTTATTGAGGGCCAAATCGATGAAAAACGCAAACAGCTAACTGCAATTGAATCCCCAGCAAAACAGAAAAGATTTGCCTTTCATACGCAAGAAGAAAGACAGACGCATCTGCACGAACTGGATAAATTCAAGGAAGACCGGAAGGCAATAAAAGAAGACATCGAACGGTTAGGAGAAGAAATCAAGGCGCTCAAAGAAGAACATCCACTCATCTGGAGCATCGAGTTCGCCGAGATATTCTACGATAAAGGCGGTTTCGATATTATTATCGGTAATCCGCCGTATGTTGGTAAAGAAGATATTGCAGATCCCAATGGGATCGTGGATTCAAAAACATATAAGGAAAATCTTCGATATGCCATAAATCAGGATTTCAAAGGCTATTTCTCTTCCAGAAAAAAGATCGATGGGCAAAGTGATCTATATACGTTTTTTTATGTTCGAAGTCTTAAACTACTGAACGACAAGGGTGTTCATGTCTTTATCTGTTCCAATAGCTGGCTTGATGTGGGGTATGGAACATGGATGCAGGAATTTCTTCTCAACAAAGTTCCAGTTAATTTGATTATCGACAATCATACTCGACGCAGTTTTTCCAATGCAGATGTGAATACCGTCATTACCGTCATGGATGGACCTTGCCGAAAAGGGTCTGTTTCCGGCGATCATGTTATTAAATTTGTCGCCTTCAAAAAACCATTTGAACAAAGTATTTTTACTGAGAATTTATTAGAAATCGAAGATGAGGCAGAAGTTTATCAGAATGAAATTTTTCGGATATACCCTATAAAAACAGAGTCATTATATGACGCAGGATGGGATCCCCAAAAACAAAAATATATTGGCAATAAATGGGGGGGAAAGTATCTGCGAGCGCCGGATATATTCGTCAATATTGTCGATAATGGAGAATTGATTCGATTTGGTGATAATTGGGACGGACAGCAGTTTGTTAGTGTAATGGGATACGTTCACGATAATAATACAGGTGAACAGTTCCCTGTGTATCCTTTTTTGAAAACAGTCAAAAATATCAGGAAAATAAGTATTTATAAAACAGATGTTGGATTACAAGGAGTAAACGATAAAGGGAATTCATTAGTCAAAGCCCCAATACTTTTCCCGCGAACTTTTGGGCGAGAACATATCGTAGTATATAATCCCGAGGGGGTTGTCGGCAAGGAATTTTATCGGGTTTTTCCAAATATAGTTGAGCCAAAATCTTTAGTGTTATACATGAATTCCACTTTTTTTATTATGCAGCGGGAGTTAATCGGCCTTTGCAATTTAGGAGGCGGCGCTCTTAAGTTTTCAGGTGATGACATCAAGTTATTTCTTTTTCCCAAAAAATTAGAATTTTCATGGGATGTGAAATACTTAGAGAGATTCTTAGATAGACCTATTCAGGGTTTGTTTGTAGAGATTGGTGTTGACCCTGAATCTGATACCCCCATCGAAGAGCAGGAACCAAACCCGCTATCCGACCGCAAAGAACTGGACGACATAGTGTTCGATGCATTGGGGCTTACAAAAGATGAACGCAAGGATGTTTACAGGGCGGTATGTCGTTTGGTATGGAACCGTATAAGCAAAGCAGGGAGCGTGAAAAAGAGAAAGTGATTTCAATTTCAAAAACTAACCATTTTACCACAATATCATGCCAT
>PUNP01000218.1 GCA_003551785.1 Candidatus Brocadiaceae bacterium
ACAAATAGGTCAGCTTGGGGGAATGCTGTTTGGATCTTGCGCAGAATCGTGACACCCTCCTTCGACAGAGTAATCATTGCAATCTTCATCTTTCATCCCCCTTACGATATTCATGACTGAACGAAGCATCGTATAATTTTGATGCGATGTCCGGACGTTTGAGCGCTGGCCCGGCAATGATCATAGCTGTTTTACGGATGCCGTTTTTTTCAACTTTCGCCGCAATATCGGCCGGTAATCCTGTTATTACCCTTTCGTCAGGCCAGGACGCCCTGTAAATCACGGCAACAGGACAGTCATCGCCATAGTGGCGGGCGAGTATGTTGGCCGCCGTATCGAGTTTTTGTACCGAAAGAAAGATGCAAAGTGTCGCCTGAGAAGCCGCCAGCCGTTCAAGACTCTGCTCGGCAGGAACCGGAGTTCGACCGGCCATACGCGTCAGGATAACTGTTTGAGCTATTTCCGGCACAGTCAGTTCCACGCCGACGGCGGAAGCTGCGGCCTGAAATGAACTTATTCCGGGAATGATTTCGTATTGAATGCCCAGAGTGTTGAGTTCACTGATCTGTTCACCGATAGCGCTGTAAATTGTCGGATCGCCCGTGTGAAGCCGAATGACGTCTGTATCGCTTTTTTGGGCACGGCGAAAGACGGCGGTTATCTCGCCCAGCGACATCGCGGCGGAATCATAACTTTGTGCCCGGGGCGGGATCAGGTCAATGATCTCAGGACTGACCAGCGAGCCGGCATAAACACAGCATGAACAGTTAGAAAGCAGACGATGCGCTTTGACTGTTAACATATCCGGATCACCCGGGCCTGCACCAACAAAAAAGACTTTCATGTTCTTAACTCCTTTCCATGTATTAAAATTAGCGACATGTAACCGACCTGAGAATCACGTTTATCTCGCAAGGCACGCAGGTCGATTTCGATACGCTGCCCATCGAGGCCGGCGCGCGATACCAGCACCGCCCGATCTATGGCATCCGCCTCTTCGAGAATATCGAGAACCGCTGGCAGATGACGGCCGACTTTCATTAAGACAACACTGCCTCCGCAGTTAATAGCATCTTGCAGCCTGTCAAGTTCAGAGCCGGGAATAATAGTTACGGTATCCTTTCCTTCACCTAACGCGAAAGAGGCCAGCGCCGCGGCGGCATTGATTGAAGTAACACCGGGTATTGTTACGATATTAACATCAGGCATCACCTTTTTCAAAGCGCGCAACAGGTAAATGTAAGTCGAAAATAAGAAAGGATCCCCGAGTGTGAGAAAGCAGGCATCCTCTCCCTTTTGGAGGATTTCAGCGACGGCTGCAGCTGATTCGGACCATTTGCGCTCCAGTTCCGCTCTATCTTTCGTCATCGGGAATATCAACTCAAAAATCCTGGCGTCAGCGCTGAGATACTGTCCGGCGATCTTAAGAGCGATACTGCCGGTAGAATCTTTCGACTTTGGAACAAAAATATGTTTGGATGAAGCCAGCAGTCGCATTCCTTTAACCGTCATCAATTCAGGGTCACCCGGGCCGATCCCTATACCATATAATGTGCCGGTATTCATTGTAACAACTCCTCCTTAATAATCAGTAGTATAGATTTTGATGGGACGTTTGCCGCACTTAACTGGGCCGATGACAACTCGATTACCGCTTCATTCTCCAGTGTAAGGTTAGAGCAGAGGTAAAGGCGCAAATCCTTCCTGTATTTTACGATAAAATCGGCCGCCCATTCGAATGATTTTTCACTGCCGAGCAGTATAGCGATCTTATCATTTCCCCGAATTTTTTGATGCTCAATTTTCGGCAGGCCGCCATGAGCATCTATAATCCATGCATTCATCCAGTCGAGCCCAATAGCGGCAAAGGCGGCTTGAACGGAACTAACACCCGCTATATTTCGGCATTGCTTTTGGCCGAAACGACGACGCACAGGAGCGGCAAGACTGCACAGGCCTGGGTCGCCTGTAACTATTACACATATTTTTTTTCCTTTTTGATATTGTATCTCAAGCTCATCAAGTAAAGATTCCACGTCTGATTTCATTGCAATTTTCATCGCATCACTTTTCGGAAACAAGTCGAGCAACCGCTGTGCACCGGCCAGCACATCGGCATTCTCCACTACTTTGCAGGCGGCAGGTGTAATATAATCGACGGAACCGGGGCCGCAGCCGACGATAACTATGGTAGCTAACTTTATTGCCATGGGCTAAGGTCTCCATTAAACCCAAGAATTTCCGTTTTCATGTTGACAAGTAAAACAGTTGCATTATCAATGTTTGTTTTTTTCATAATAGCCTTCCGTATCGCAGTCGCTGCCGCGTTACCAAGCAAACGGCGTCTTTCGGCTGAAAGCTCCATAAATAAACCTTCCGTAGTCGGTGAATCCGACAATGTCCGACCAAAAACTCTCTCGGCAAGTGACTGAATATATTTCGCAGCGCTTTGCGAACGGGATGAATGAGTATCCCAGTCGCCGTTCGCCAGTTTGGCCAGTTTACCGGGATGCCCCGCTGCAAGCAATCGGTCGTATTTATTTTCGACAACGTAATCCAACATGAACCCCCACTCGTTGCTGACAAGAATCACCTGCTCGGGAGTGAGGTCGAGATGACGCCGAGCTGCCTTTTCGCCTATATTGCCCGGAACCAGAACGGGGTAACGAACCCCGGCGGCCTTTGCAATATCAACGGCGCAGACCAGCGATTTCCTCAGTGCCTCACAACTGAAAGGCTTAACGATGCCGGTGGTTCCAAGGATGGAAATCCCCCCGACGATCCCCAGCCGTGGATTGAACGTTTTTTTTGCGACCCTTGCACCGCCCGGAACGGATACCGTCACTTTAACGCCCCGGTGCGTATGCCGGCGGATAACTTCGCTGATCATACGCCGTGGTACCGGATTGATGGCGGGTTCACCTGCTGGGATTTGCAGCCCGGACTTAGTTACTGTCCCAACCCCTTCTCCCGCAGCAAAGGTGACAGCATTCCCCTTATCCCATTGGATGCCGACCTCGACCGTCGCATTATTTGTAATATCCGGATCATCGCCAGCATCTTTTATCACCGCGGCCACGGCGCCCCTTGAACTGAGTTTCACATATTCGATGGGTAGTGTCACACACCCTCCCCCCGGCAGAGTGATCGCTGCCTCAGACGATTTTTTGCCTTTATCCAGCATCAAGATTGCCGCTTTGGCCGCCGCTGCGGCGCAGGTGCCTGTTGTATGTCCTGAACGAAGTGTCATCATCGGTAATTCTATAAAGGTTTTATTATGATTTCTGGAGGGATCAGCTCCATCATTTTCAAACGCGCCTCCCTGATAGTCAGCGGCAAACCGTTGACGGGCACTCCATCATGAATTTTCAATTCGTCGAAAAATTGAGAAATATACGGCAGGCGGAGTGAGGCGGAATCCACGGCTTCCCGGTCGTTAAAAACAACTTGTGGTGCTCCCTCCTTCAACACAAACCCGTTCTTGAGAACGTATATACGATCGACGAAAAGGGGGAGCATATCAACCGAATGTGTAGCCATCACAATGGTAATATCATGGTCTTTGTTGAGTCGGTGTAGAAGACGCAGCATCCGTGCTTCACCCGAAGGATCGAGGCCGGCCGTGGGTTCATCGAGGACAAGTACTGAGGGATGCATCGCCAGAACTCCGGCCAGAGATACGCGCTTTTGTTCTCCGAAGCTTAGCTGATGGATCGCGCGCTCGCGCAGTTTTTCCGCACCCACATAATGAAGAGCCCTGTCTACACGTTCCTCAACTTCATTATCGGTTAACCCGAGGTTGCGTGGCCCGAATGCCACATCCTCCTCGACCGTCGCCGCGAAAAGCTGATCATTGGGATTTTGCAGCACTAAGCCGATTCTCTGAAAAAGGTCGTTTTTGCTGAATTCATCTATGTCAGTACCGTTGAGATAGATTTCACCTTCCTGAGGAATAAGAAGTTTCACCAGCAGTTTAAGCAGCGTTGTCTTGCCCGAACCGTTCGGAGCAAGAACGGCTGCAAATTCACCATTGGCGACGTAAAAATCCACGAGATCTATAGCCCGATTCCCTCCCTGATAGCAAAAGGAAACTCCTTTGAGTTCGATAGCTTTTTTCCCAGCTTGTTTATTCATAGAAGGTATCCCTCAAGCCAGAGGAACGCGAAAGTAACGGTAAAGAAAAAAAA
>PUNP01000481.1 GCA_003551785.1 Candidatus Brocadiaceae bacterium
CCCTCCCAAACAACCTGCTACCAAGGAGACGATCAGCAGGAGAATAACCAATCTTCAGCGGAAAACCCTTCATCCATGACACTCCTTTCTTTCGACTTCTGTTAGTTACACGTGACCCACTGCCTCCGGATCTCGGTCACGTCGCAAACGTGTCAATGGATTCCGAAGCCATCCGTGTGTTTGATGCGCCGGGGCTCGATGAGCATCGAAAGAAAACCACCACCATCAAGAGGAGAAAGCCCTCCATCGGCGCTGGCTGCAAACACTAAAGCAAATCTGTCAGATTTCCTATCTATCGTCGGACGATGGCGGAACTCTCCTGTAACCTATTACCAACTCTTTCAACTTGCGGTCGCGAATTCCTTCTTTTTTTTCGATCTTTTTCACAACTCACAGCCACGGTAAGATACACACAATGCCCCCATCTCGTCTGGCGTTTCCCACGTTTGGAGGATTCTTGCAACCTCTTGGTCTATCCGTGCCGTTGGACTAGCTTTAAAACGTCAAACGCCGATAGTCAGTGCCACTCCAGTCCTAAACACAAACGTCAACTTCATCTTGGTTTCTACCACCACCCGCTCGACAAGCCTTACGAACAAATCCCCATCAAACTGATCGATCGTCTCGGTCAATGTGGCGAATTCCGCCAGGTGGTCCCGAAGCTGTCTGCTCCTTAGCTCCTGCGCTTTGACCTCACCCCTCTGCTCCCGTAGGCCCTCCAATTGCGCCGACAGCTTTCGATGCTCCTCAGAATAGACACCACCATTAATGCCCTCCCGCACATTTATCCGGGCGATAGCCATGAGCTCCTTCTGCAGGCCAACCAGCCGTTGGTCAATGGCATCCAATTCTGCCGCATAGTCTTCGCCATCCAACCCGTCCCAGATATTCCTAACCATCCGGGCTGCAAAATCACCATCCACCACCTTGTTCAACGCTCGCACAAAAGCCTGCTCCACCAGCGGCTCTTTCACCGCTTGTTGAGAACAGGCCTCCACACCATTTTTCATTCGGTTGATGCACATCCAGACGAACTTGTCCTTGCCCCACTGCTTTCTCGTAAACTTCGCTCCGCATTGACCGCAGACCAACCGCCCGGAGAACGGATACTTAGCTGCATAGCAGCTTTTGCCGGTCTTGGAGTAACCCCTGAGCCCACTCCTTCGTTTCATCTCTTCTTGAGCCGCCTCGAACACTTCTTTTGGAATAATGGCCGGATGACTATCTTCCACATAGTACTGCGGTACATGGCCCTCATTGACCACTCGCTTCTTGCTTAAGAAATCCACGGTGTAGGTCTTCTGCAGCAGAGCATCGCCCATGTACTTCTCGTTCTTGAGAATTTTGCGAATGGTGCTCTCATACCACCGGGCACCACCGGATCCGGTAAGCGCCCCCTTTTGCTCTAATCCCTCGGCTATCTTTCGACAGCTTGCTCCTTCCAGATACTCCGTAAAGATGCGTTTTACGGTCTCGGCCTGTACCGGGTCAATGATTAGCTCGCCCTCTTCATTCTTCGTATACCCTAGGAACTTATTGTGATTCACCCGCACCTTGCCCTCCTGAAAGCGGTACACGATCCCCTGCCGGGATGCTTGGCTAATGGAGTGGGACTCCTCTTGCGCCAGGCTTCCCAGTAGGGTTAGCATGAAGTCCCCTTTGCTATCTAGCGTATTGACATTTTCCTTCTCGAAGAAAACAGCGATATTGTGCTCCTTGAGCTTCCGGACGAAGCTTAGGCAGTCCACGGTATTGCGGGCAAACCGGCTGATGGACTTGGTGATGACCATATCAATCTTACCTTCCAGGCAGTGTTCAATCATCCGATTAAATTCCACCCGCTTCTTGGTGTTCGTGGCACTAATACCTTCATCCGCATAAATGCCGACAAACTCCCAGGCGGGATTACTTTTAATGTAGGTGGTGTAGTGATTGACTTGGGCATCAAAACTGTTTAACTGCTCTTCGGTGTCCGTGCTTACCCGGCAGTAAGCGCACACTCGCAATTTCGCTGTTTCCTGCTGGCCCCTTAACTGGTGAATAGGCCGTGCGGGGATGACTTCGACTACTTTGGCCATGGCAACCTCTCCCTTCCTATAGAATATCCTCTCCACGGTGGAACGTATAACTCTCCTCGAACTCCAATCCTCCATGTAGTTGAAATACCAAGCACTCTCGCTCCCGCACCATGATGGTCTCCACCAGAGCAGCGAATAGCGCCGCATCAAATATCGCCACTGGCCCGTCCAATGTCTTCAGGGTAGCCCGCAGCCGCCGTTGGTGTTCGTTCTCGTCAGTCAACTTCGCCCGCTGTTCCTGCAAGTCCGTAATCTGGCGAACAATGTCTTGATGCTCTTGCTGCCAGAGGCTCTGGTTCTGGGGATCGTCTAACTGCAGGCGAAAGAAGCCGGTCTCCTGTCTAAGCAAATCCTGAATTGCTGCATCTAGTTGTCTTAGTTGAGATGGATTCGCTTGCTGCACCTGGATGAGGCTAGGACTTTCCAGCACTCGGTTCACAAGTCGAACGAACAGACGCTTCACCGTGTCGTCCTTGATCGGTTTCATCGAACAGACGTTGACACCTTGGCTTACATAGCTCCTGCAGGCCCAATAGGCTTGTTTGCCGTTATGGATGGTATGCTTGAAGGTCTTGCCACATTGTCCGCATACGATCTTTCCAGTAAAAAGATACCGTTTCTGGTATTGCCCCGGTGTATCGCCCCTAGCCACCGAGCGCTCCTTCATCAATGCCTGCACTTGCTCGAACTCCTCCCGGGAGATGATGGCTGGATGGCTATCTCGGACTACATAGGTAGGAGCCTCTCCTTCATTGCGCTTCCGTTTGGATCCCACGGTGACTGTTTTCTGCAGGATGGCATCCCCAGCATACTTCTCATTCTTGAGCATAGCTAGAACAATTCCACTATCCCACTGCGTACCACCGCATACTCTCTCTACCCCATCCCTAGTTAATCCCTTGGCGATGCGGTGGACACCTTGACCTGCTAGATACTCTGCAAAAATCCTGCGAACAATGACTGCTTCCGTGTCATTGATCACCAGCTCCCGGTCTGCATCGTAGTCATACCCCATAAAGCGCTCCGTCCGCACTCTAAATTTACCTTGCTGAAACTGCTTGGCTATCGCCCACCGGATATTCTCCGACATCGACGCCGCTTCTTCCTCCGCCACAGAACTTAAGATGGCAAGCATCAATTCACTGTCCGCCTGCAGGGTCCAGAGGTTTTCCTTCTCAAAGTGTACCTCCACGCCTAGGGTCTTAAGCCTCCGCACAGTCTCTAGGCAATCTGTTACACTGCGAACAAAGCGACTGATAGATTTCGTGACAATGAGATCCAGCTCTCCAGCTTCGGCATCCTGAATCATCCGTTGAAATTCAAAACGTTTCTCTATACCTCGGCCCGAAATCCCTTCATCGGCATAAATGTCCACCAACTCCCAATCAGGACGGGCAGCAATGGTATTTCGGTAATGCTGTATCTGGGCTTCTAAAGACTGCAGCTGATCCTCATGGTCAGTCGATACCCGGCAATAGGCACAAACTCGGCGGCCTTTCTTGTCCTTCTGGGCAGTAGCTTCAATCACGGATACTCTCTTCATCCAATCCCTCCCCTCGTTGTCAGCCATTGTGCCGTACCGATGTGGGTACGGGGAAACAAGTGATGGACAAAAGAAAACCTACCCTCCAATAATCTAGAAGGTAGGTCATATTAGCGTAGCCTCAAGAAAATGGCAAGTCAATTATCGGATATAAATGCCCGCTTGTGCGCCTGATCAATGCGCTGAAACTCCGCTTTGGTCAGAAGACCTTTGGCAAGGAGCTGCTTCGTGATATGCCTGGCAATTTCGTAGGGAATAGATACGACGGGGCTATACATTAGGCCTGCCTCCTTATGAATTCAGCCATCCTTTGAATGAGAAGGGCTGCGTAGTCACCTCGCACGGTTTCCTCCGGGACGGCATGCTGCCACCAATAGTCCGGCGTTTGGATAATACCCTGGTCTGCTAATACCTCAATAGCGTCGTCCAGGCTTAACTCCACTCGGCCGACATCTGGGCTCAGTCCCACCTGGTCCAAGATGGCATCGGCCAGCACTTCCACAATCCTCTCCGCGGTGTGCCCGTCCCAGAGGTCGATGCGGGGTTCTGGGATAGGGC
>PUNP01000796.1 GCA_003551785.1 Candidatus Brocadiaceae bacterium
ACATCGCCCAAATCGCCTGTGCCGTTAAATTCTCCCCTTTTCTACGATATCCTGCGGTCCCCCGTCAAAGCTTTGCGAAGCTTTTTCTTTGGAGTGCGTGCGCGGCGAGCGCCGCTTTCCGTTGATTTCACTAATTTCGTTATCTGTAACATTTCCCCCCGTTCTCTACTATCTCCCGCGGTATCCCGTCAAGAGTTTTTGCTAAGCTTTTTCCAAAAAGCGTAAGCCGTTAAGTCGTTTTACCATCCCAGCCCCGCTGTTTTTTTTCATCCTTCATCTTCCACATCCTCCCGTCTGAAAAGAATCTGCATCAATCTGCGTTAATCAGCGGATTTCTTTGATGGGCTTTCATATCATGTTTTGTTTGGTGATGTAATGTTTTGATTTGTTCCCAATATTTGTTATAATTAACATATATGAACCGAACAATGCAACGACAGCCCACCCATCCGGGTGAGATTCTGCGTGAAGACTACAAAGTTCCTTTATCGCTTTCGGTCAAGGAACTATCTGAGCGTCTTTCACTTTCTCGCCAATCGGTCTCCAACATTTTGAAGGAAAGATGTGCGGTTACCCCCCGCACGGCATTACGCCTAGCCCGTGCATTCGACACCTCACCTGATTTTTGGTTGAACTTACAGGTAAACTATGACTTGTGGTGTGCTGAGCGCGAATCAGATGTCTGGAGGAGTGTCCAACCTGTTTCCCACTCCCGACTTCATTCGAGCAGTGTATCAGGACAAGACACGTAGCCCTCCGCCTCTGCCGCTCCCACATCCGCCGTTCTTACATCCTACTTTCCACATCCCACCTTCCCCACATCGCCCAAATCACCTGTACCGTTAAATTCTCCCCCGTTCCCAGCGATCCCCTGCGGTATCCCGTCAAAAGTTTTTGCGAAGCTTTTTTCAAAAAGCGTAGTCGTTTTGTCGTTATGTCGTTCAGCCGTATAATCTGTTCTTCTCGGCCCTGTGTATTCTTTTTCCTGTCGTTCACTCCTTCGATTTCTCCAATTTCTGTATCGTTACATTTCTCCCCCGTTCTCAGCGATCCCCTGCGGTATCCCGTCAAAAGTTTTTGCGAAGCTTTTTCCAAAAAGCGCAGTCGTTAAGTCGTTCAGCCGTATAATCTGTCCTTCTCGGCCCTGTGTATTCTTTTTCCTGTCGTTCACACCTTCGATTTTTCCAATTTCTGTATCGTAACATTTCTCCCCTGTTCTCAGCGATCCCCTGCGGTACCCCGTCAAAAGTTTTTGCGAAGCTTTTTCCAAAAAGCGCAGTCGTTAAGTTGTTCAGCCGTCTTACCCGTTCCCTCTCCGCCCTTTGCTCTATGCCCTCCGCCTTTATTCCATCTTGCCCATCCTGTAAAATCCTGTCTAAAAAAATCTGCGTCAATCTGCGTAATCTGTGGATAAAAATAAGACGCCATAAAGTTCTGTTCAAACGTTCCTTATCGATCTTTCAGCCGCTTTCCGCTCCCCGCCCTCCGCCCTTCACTTGCAAGGCAGACCAGGATTTCGTATAATAGTGAAGTAAAATTCGCATTAGTTTCAGCCCTGTCAAGCAGAGCGCTTCTCAGGGCCATTTCAGATATGAGATGCTGGCGTTATAAGCTCTTTGTATGTAGTTATTTAACCGGTCGATGCGGGGTTTTTCCATGTTGCTCGTATGGCCGGGATAAGGTTGTCGCCCTCCTCACGTATGTCACAGGGTTGTTGTTAGAATTATGAAATTAATTTTCAAAAGTGAAATCAGAAATTATGGATGGCCTTTATTCGACAGCTTTTGAGCGGTCCATGGTCATTCCTGATTTCTCAATATTGATTTCTTGCATCTTACCATATATATAGGGATTAAGAACACCATGCCAAAAAACCTATCGCAGAACAGCAAGCTGCAGCTCAACCTCGAAACACTCGAAGAACGGATACTGCTGGACGTGACTTTTTTCCTTACCATGCGCGACGCTGCGGATTTTGTGGATGAACATGATTTTGCGGATGATGAAGACTACGTCGGCGACTGGATGTATCTGTTCCCTGACGGCGACGGTGCTCCTGACGGAGACAGCCTCTACTTAGGCGTGAACGGCGGCTCCAGTGAGGACGCCTGGCTTGAACTTTGGTTTAATGATGACGATCCGGACGGCCAGAGCCAGCCCGACAGCATAACCGCCCGCGGCGTGGGCGAACTCCAGCTCTTTACCAACGGTGTCGAGGGTGACACCTTGCGGGCTATCTCGCTCGACGACAGCGAGGACTCCGAAGGACTGGAGCTGAATTTGCGGCATGAGAATGTAGAAGGGAATATTGCCTCAGATAATGCATCATGGCCTGCAGGTTCTTTAGAGGGAATGGATTCGGGATGGGAAGCTGATTCGCCAGTTCCAGCTATGGCTGCTTATTGGCATTCTGATGAGAATTTCTCAATTAATGCTGACGCTCAGGGCGATCTCGGCAGCATCACGCTCGGGCGCTCCGATCAGTCGCTGGAGGCGCGGACTTCAACAACTCCCGGTGAAACGACACTCGGACAGATAACCGCCTCCGGAGGACTCGACGAAGATTCCCATATCATACTCGGCGGGCTGAACAGCGGGTTCGATAATTCCGACGAAGGTGTCGTCATAGACGGCGATCTCGACGGAGAGCTCATATTTGAAGACGATACCATTGTCGGCGACATCGAAGTCTTCGGCAGCATTACCGAAACCGGGGTGATAAGTTTTGATGACCCTGATAATTGGCTCGGTGGACTCTACGTTGAAGAGACTATCGCAGCAGATGCCGAGTTTCAGCAGGACAATATCGGGACGCTTGACGGGCAGGTTGAGTCCATTGAAGTAGGAGAAGACATCGAACAGGCACTCGATGTCGGCGACTGGCTCAGTGGCGAGGTGTCTGTCGGCGGTGTCATCTCCGGTATCTATACCGATGGAGTGGCTGCCGTTCAAAATGTCACCGCCGGAAGCATCGAAGATTTCGACCCCGATCAGGTTGACCCCGCCGATGATCCCTACGCCGTTTATATCGACGGCGATCTAAATGCCTCTATAATCACCACGGATGAGGGGGGCATCGGTGACGTATTTATCGTCAATAATATCAGCGATACCGGCAGCATCGAAACCCAGGACGGCAATATAGGAGAGGTGTATATCGGGGGCGATCTGTACGGCGAAATTCGCGCTGACGGTAATGTTGGTGAAATTATCATAGAAAGCAGCATGACCGACGGGACGATCAATGCCGGGGGGAATGTGACGGCGCTCTTTGTCGGCGGAACACTCGATGGCAGTTCGACGGTCAATGTCGGCGGAACTCTCAATGGAACAATCGACCTCGTCACCCGTACGGAACTCGGACTTAATATCGAAATTTATCCCGAGCTCGGGCTTTATTCGATCTACATCACGGGTGATTTTGACGGTACCATAACGGTAACTGAATCTATCGGGCATATCTATATCCATAGCGATTTTAACACCGGTGCAGTGTTGAGATCAGTGGAAGCCAGTATCGGCGAGGTGCATATGAGAGGGGCCTTTGATGGCCAGTTGCAGGCATATGATACTATCGAAGGCGTTTATGTTCAAAGCGTCGGCGATTCAGATGGAACCATTATTGCGGAAACTATCGGTATCCTCGAAAATGTGCCGGGCCTGATGATTGATGACGATTTGCCCGCCCCAAACAACACCTATTCCGTGTATGTTATCGGGCAGTTCGACGGTGATATCAGCGCCGATGTGATTCAGGGAGCATTGTATTTCGGCGATTTCGGAGCGACAATAACCGGCGACATCCAAATGGGTGACCTCATCGTTAGGGGACGCCTCAAATGGAATACCGTTATTAATGTCACCTCGATCGGCGGCCTGTTCGTGGGTGGAGAAGTGGAATACAGCGTTCCGGATAATCAGGGCGCGCAGGTTACGGCCGAGACCATCGGAACGCTCTCCGGTGTGCCGTTCACGTCAGACTTCGTTGCGGATTTGGGTACTGATGGCTGGCCGAACCCCAACGACGGTTACTCCATCTATATCGGCGACTATCATGGCGGTGAGATTAATATCACCGACGGTTCTATAGAAGATGTGTTTGTCGGCGATGATATCATAACCCAGGGGTATATCACAGCATCGGAATGGATCGGGCTTGTGTGGGTCTGGCAAA
>PUNP01000531.1 GCA_003551785.1 Candidatus Brocadiaceae bacterium
ACTGCCTGCAATAATCTTCAAAATCTTTGTGAAATACCGGGATTATGTGATTTTTAAAAACGCGGAAATTGTTCCGGGGAGTAAGGCCTTTGGATTGGGCAAAGGTTGCCACCGTCCTCAGCATCATCGTATAAGGAAACCTGTTATTGGGGATGTAATCGTCGATGGCGTCGATTTCCGAATAGCCTCCAGTAAAGCCGCCTATCGTAGTAAAGCCATATTCCTTAAGCAGATCCAAGGTAGAATCATACCAGTTTTCTTCCGTGCCAAATTTTTCCTTAAAAGCCGACCCTGCTTCGGGCTTGTTGAGTGGTTTTACCCGACCAACGCCTACATTGTAGTAGGGATGACCCTCCGGCGTTATGAACCACCACCTGCCGTCAATTTTTTTAACGTGAAAGAATCCGGTCTTCGGCATTTGGATGTCGGTTCTCCCCCCAAACTTGTCGAGAGGAATACTTTTACTGCCGGGAACAAACCCTTCGAGATGTTCTAATTTGTGCGTAGGTCTGCGTACCCACGCACTGTCACTTGGAAAATATTTCGCTTCGACCAGGTCGAAATCGGAGTATCGCTCAGAGTAAAGCGTCCTCACATCGGAGTAAAGTGTCCTGATATCAAAGACGTGTTTTCTGCTTCTGCTGTCGCTTGACTCGCCGGAGACAACTTGGGAGGATGCAAGCACAACAATAATACTTAAAATCAAACAAAAGTTCCTTCCCATAACAGACTCTCCTTAACGTAAGCTCTGTTTATTCGGTCTGCTCCACGCCGCAAACCTTTCACGTCAACTCAATATTTTATTTTTCTAAAATCAACCTCTGTTTAAAACAACCCTTCGGTTAACGCGCACGATCCGCGAGCAGTCGTACGGGACCGATCAGGCCGGATGGTTTTGATCGCTTCATTTTGTTGTTCAGGGTGGTCGTGTATTTGATCACGAGGGTGTTTTCGCCTTGCTTAATCATGGGGCGAACATCAAAGAGTTTAGACCCATACCAGTTCACCCCGACGAATGTGCCGTTGAGGGTAATCTCGCTGATAAAATCATTGTCCCAGCCGAGGTCGAGCCGGTTGAAACTCAGGTCGTCCAGCGCAAAGCGGGTCGTGTAGAACGCGGTACCGGAAAAGGACGCGAGTCGTTCGTCGGGATGCTTCGTGAAATCCTCCAAGGTATCGAAGTCGAGGGTAAAGTAGTCCTCGGACTGCGCCGGATTGAAGATCACAGTCCAGGGCGTGTTGATGGCATAGGCAGTCACATCGTCGCGCGATACCTGTCGCGGATGCGCCGGCGCCGCCTTCTTTCCCGTGACCAGCAAAACCGACTCCAGCGGACGCAAATCAAGTGCGAATCCGGTGGCATCATACGGCAACTCATAAGGGGCCCGCTGTCCGGTTTCGGGATCCCATCGCCATAGCCCCCGTGTCCCTAGGGCAAAAGACACTCGCGTCCGTGAGGATTCACGTTGATAGGTATTGGTGAAAAAGAAAATATCTTCGCCGTCCGCCATATGGCGAAGCTGATATAAGCCGTCGCGCGGATGCTTCACTTGCAGATCGAGAGCAAACTCTGCCGCAGCCAACGTGTCCGTGACCCACTGACGCAATGTCTCCGTAGAGTCAGGAGCGGAAACCTTTTGGGCGCCGGCGTTCATTGCAGCAGCAATCGCATTTTTAACCTGTTGATCATTCTCTTTGGCATTCCGCAAGCCCGGCCAACGACTGGGGGTCTGATTGACAAAAACAACCTTGCCGCCCGCTTCTGCCAGACGCCGAATGGCTTGGGCCGTTTCTATCTGCATGCTCTGCATATCCACCACCAACAGCACCTTGTAGGCCATGGGGCCGTATTTCAGGAGCCCGTCCTGCACATCGGCCTGCTGGATGATAGTCTCATGAAGATAGTCACACGTCGAGCCGAGCTGGGCGATCGGCTCCCAGAGCTGATGGAGATACTCAGGAAGCAAGTGGAACGGTCTTCGCTCCAGCCCATGACGGCTCCAGATGTCCGGCGTCGGGCCGATGAGGGCGATCTCGGACACCGGCTTTGTATTTTGCATCACATAGGAGAGTCGGGCATTGTAGTCGGCCCAAAGCCGCAGGTAAGGCCACCACGTGTTGTATTCGCTGAAGTAGGAGCCGAAACGGATCAGGCCCGGGAAGGGGACATCCGGCGGTACATAGTTGAATCCGTGCAGGACGGAATGATTGATGCCGGTGATGAAATTCATGTCGTCCGCAACCTTGATCTCACCCAGCGTGCGTTCGAAAATCCCACTGGTGTTCGTCATGGCCTCGGAAGAGATGATCTTTTTGCCTCGCAGGCGGCCTCCCGCAGACGCATACTTGTCCCATATCTTGTAACCGTGGCCCTGGCTCCAGGAAAAGCCTTTCACACTGTGCGGGCTGGAGCTTATCCAGTTGTTGCTTTCCGGGATATCCGGAATCATATACCCCTCAGCCATGCCTACCAGTTGAGGAGCCCCATACGACTGATACCGGCTGAGCAAATTGTTTTCGTGGCAGAAGGCGGCGTATTCGCGGGTAAAGTTGTCGAGAAAAACCGACACCAGGTGGCTAACCCAGTCATAACGCGCGCGCCGCAACTCATCAACGAACGCCTCCGTGAACGGAAGCCTCTCTTTTTCCGGATCCAGCACCATTGGCAGGTAGGGCTCGATATCATAGCCCATTGACTGCTTGAAACTCTCGAGCATACCCGTTGTCCAGTTGGACTGCGCAAGTTCGATACTGTCGCAAAAAACGGCGCGCACATAGGTCGAGAGGGGTTCGCCCCAGGTTTCCTCCACGCCCTTGAGACGGTTCAGGTACATGCGTGTAACATCGCTGCGGAAGTGGTCCATAGCAGAGCCTGCGGCCCCCTTGGTGCCGACTGCCACACTACGATATCCCTGCTCAAGCATCCCGAAGGCGACGACAAACTCACCGTCAGGAATCTCAACCGTCAAGGTTCCGTCCTCTGAAAACCTGTCCGCAATATCTCGAACCTGGCCCACCGAATGTAGCTCTTTCGGGTAAAGTTTAATAAACTCCACTCTGGTCTCGCCCCTTCCCCCATACTGGCGCTCTCTGACCATTTGGGCCAAAATCGAATCCCACGCATAGGTGGCCACCTGAGGTCCCGAAACCTCTCGACTGACCGTGCTCAAGCGCATGATCCTCTGTTCGGGCTTAAGAAATTCTCCGCCGAAGGGCCAGCCTGAGCCAGCGATAAGATCCACGATCATGCCACGCTCGTAACTGCCCTTACAGGCTGTGTGCAGTACCCGATCCCACTCAGGAGACCGCCATATCAATTGCTCGGCATGCGTCTTGTAAGGCCCTCCATAACCATAAGGAGTTGAGTAGCCGATAGGATTTATTTCGACACCGCCCATTCCGGCATCTTTGAGCAGGTCCAGTTGCCGGATAATCTCCGTCTCTTCGACACGGTTGTCAATCCACCACCAGCGTACGAAGGGACGCGCTTCCGCCGGAGGATTGAGGAATCCCTGAGCCAAGGTCTCGAGGGAAATGTCCCGACGCTGCACAGACTCCGGCCTCACACCCTCAACGGACGACAATCCAATCCAACACCATAACATCACAGCCGCAAGGGACATATTTCGACGGGTCGATTTCATAGCAAAATCCTTCATTATAAGGCCCTAAGGGGTTAATCAGGGATCAGATTTCATGACCGGTTCCTGTAAAGAGCTGTCTTGAAACCACGCGGCAGCCATGATGGCCAGATCGCCAAAGTCAGTAACACAGTTCCGGTCAAAGTCCGTGGGACGATACTCTTCCAGACCAGCGGCAATCGTGGCCTTACAGTTCGTGTCGTACACATAAATCGACAGGGTATCTGTGATATCCCTTTTTCCGCTACCCTCATTGTTTGCAGCCAGCGTCATCGTCACAACCGTGACATCGCCGGTCGGGGTAAGTTTCGTAATTTGAACGGTCGCATCTTCCTGGTCTGCATCGGTCAGCACAATCTCAAGATTCGTATCGGCCAGGCTGTCCGCATCAATGCTCCAGGCATAGGTCAGCGGCAGCACCGGATCGGTGGTGTTATTGACAACCGTCGCATCGAGGGTCACCGGCGCAGAAGACCAGCTAATGACATCCCTGCCTGCATCAACAGAAGGAATAGTCAAATCCAGCATGAAC
>PUNP01000425.1 GCA_003551785.1 Candidatus Brocadiaceae bacterium
ACTGAACGATATACTCAGTGAACTGAATGAGACACTGGCGGCATAATAAGGCCGCTACGGCAATAAAGATAATGGGAGAGAAAAACATATGAGTCATGCAACGAAAAATCCGGAAACGGCTGAGGTCAGGCAGATTATAGAGAGAACCCTCCAGCGCCTCGGTGTAAAGCCCGTTCGGATCATTCTCTTTGGGTCCAGGGTGACCGGTGAACCGGCTGAACAGAGCGATTGGGACTTTTTGATCGTGGTCGGTCGGGAGATGTCACGGGAAGAAAGGAGAGATGCAGCCCACGCCGTGCGCAAGGAACTCGCCCTACACCATGTTCCGTCCGATGTGCTCGTCAGGACGGAAAAAGAGGTAGAAGAGCGAAAGGGTGTCATCGGCAGCGTCATAAAAAGTGCTGTTAATGAGGGGGTGGCGGTATGATAGAACCGGAACTCAAGAATTGGCTGATCAAAGCACTAAACGATTACAAAACGGCCAAACAATTAGCCCAGGCACCACCGGAAGAAATGATCACCGATACCCTGTGCTTTCACTGTCAGCAATTCGTCGAGAAGGCATTAAAGGCTTACTTATATTCACACAAAGTTGACTTTGGAAGGGTCCATAACCTGGAATATCTGGTCACTCTCTGCACTGAGATTGACAGTGACTTTGATCGGCTGTATGACGCGGCGAAAATGCTCTCGGATTTTGCCGTTCAGGTAAGATACCCCGATGACTTTTACATTCCCTCCGTTAATGAGGCACGACAATGTCTTGATATGACAACCAAGTCAAAAGAGTTCATATTTGGCAATATGGATGTTGATGAAGAAGAGGTGGATGCGTGAGTAAAGAAACGGCGAAAAAGGCAGAATTGCCTAACGGATGGTTGTGGGTAAAATTAAATGATTTTTGCGATATCATATTAGGACAATCTCCTCCTTCTTCCACTTACAATGAAAAAAGGGAAGGGCTTCCTTTTTATCAAGGAAAAACAGATTTTCAAGAAGTCTATCCGATTCCAAGAAAATGGTGTAATTCACCAAAAAAGGTTGCAGAACAAGGCGACATCCTCATTTCAGTTCGAGCTCCCGTAGGTCCAACAAATATCTGCCCGGAAAAGTCATGTATTGGAAGAGGATTAGCAGCTTTACGAGGTAAAGATGAGATTAAGCCTCTTTTTTTACTGTATTTGATGAGAACATTTGAGGAAAATCTAGCCGGAAAAGGTTATGGGTCAACATTTAGCGCTATTACGGGGAAGGACTTGCGCAATTTTTACTTTCCCCTACCGCCACTCCCCGAGCAACACCGAATCGTCGACAAAATCGAGGAACTTTTTACGAAACTTGATTCGGGAGTCGAGGCACTGGAGCGCGTGAGAAAACTTTTGGGCCAGTACCGCCGCTCGGTGCTGAAGGCGGCTTTCGAGGGAGAACTAACCCGCAATTGGCGGGAAGCTGAACTGGCCGATCCGGACTCCGAACTACAGAAAGAATCGGCCGGGAAGCTGCTTGAGAAAATAGGGACCGAACGGAAGAAGAGAGGAAAGAAATTGAAGGATACACCGCCAGTTGACACTTCGGAATTGTCCGAGTTGCCTGACGGGTGGGTGTGGGGGCATTTGGAGGATGTTTTGGATTATATCCAGCCCACAAAATATATTGTTAAATCGACCGAATATAAAGATAATTATCCGACCCCCGTTTTGACCGCAGGAAAATCCTTTGTTAAAGGTTATACAAACGAAAAAGATAATATTTTCAACGAACTTCCAGTGATTATATTCGACGACTTTACAACGGCCACCCAATTTGTAGATTTTCCGTTTAAAGTTAAGTCCTCTGCTATGAAGATACTGATGCCCACAACTGACCTGGTCAATCTAAAATTCGTTTTTTATTTCATGCAAACTATCCGGGAAAATACAGATACACACAAGCGTTATTGGATTTCAATTTTTTCTAAACTCCCAATTAAAATACCCTCATTGACCGAACAACACCAAATCGTCCAGGAAATCGAACGCCGTTTATCGATCGCCGATCACGTCGAACAGTCCATCGAGGAAGGAATCAAAAAATCAGACGCGCTGCGGCACAGTATCCTGAAAAAAGCATTCGAGGGTAAACTGGTTCCACAGGACCCGAGCGACGAGCCCGCCGATAAATTACTCGAACGTATAAAAGCAGATAAAGTAGACGTAAATCGACAATCGGTCGGTTCAGGAACGTAACACAGACATTCCTGTCTGTGGCCAGCAAGAGGAAGGATCGTAGTGAGCCTCTTCAGAGGCTCCTCAGGGACGCCTGAAGGCGTCCACTACAAACAATCCCCGTGCTGGGAAATTGCTTTCATGTGATATAAAAACTAATGGTTTTGCGGCGCAGCCGCAAGATGTAATTTTTTAAGCGCCGCCTTGAAAAATTAGGAGATAAAAGCATAATGAACGAATCAGCATCTATAGTGCAAAAATTATGGAACTACTGCCACGTGTTGCGTGATGAAGGCATCAGCTACGGTGACTACGTGGAGCAGCTCACCTATCTGCTGTTTTTGAAAATGGCCGACGAACAGACCCGGCCGCCTTTCAAGAAAGACCCCATTGTGCCAGAAGGGCTGGACTGGGCCAGCCTGCTCGAAAAGGACGGTGACGCTCTCGAAGTACATTACCGGCATATCCTCGAAAATCTGGGCAAGGACGACGGCCTGCTCGGGGTTATATTCAAGAAAGCGCAGAACAGAATACAGGATCCCGCCAAGCTGAGACGGCTGATCGAGATGATCAACGCCGAAACCTGGCTCGGACTCGATGTGGATGTTAAAGGCGACATTTACGAGGGCCTGCTGCAGAAGAACGCCGAAGATGTCAAGAGCGGCGCGGGACAGTACTTCACCCCCAGGCCGCTCATCAATGCCATGGTGGAGGTGATGCGACCTGCGCCCGGGATGACCGTCTGCGATCCCGCCTGCGGCACCGGCGGGTTCCTGCTGTCCGCTCACAGCTACATCTCATCGAATTACAGGCTGGATAAGGAGCAGAAAAGGACGCTGAAAAATGAAACGTTTTACGGAACGGATATCGTGGACAGCGTGGCCAGGTTGTGTGTGATGAACCTGTATCTCCACGGCATAGGCGGCGACGAACCGCCGATCGATGTGCGTGATGCTCTGGCATCCGATCCGGGCGACCGCTACGATATGGTGCTCACCAATCCGCCGTTCGGGAAAAAGAGCAGCATCACGATCATCAACGGCGAGGGCAAGGCCGAGAGGGAGAGCCTGACGTACGAGCGTGAAGATTTCTGGGCCACATCTTCGAACAAACAGCTCAACTTCCTTCAGCACGTCAGGACTCTGCTGAAAATCAACGGCGGGGCTGCCATTGTCGTTCCTGACAACGTGCTTTTTGAAGGCGGTGCGGGCGAGACGGTGCGGCGCAAGTTACTGCACGAATGCGACGTTCACACCCTGCTGCGCCTGCCGACCGGCATTTTCTATGCCCAGGGCGTCAAGGCGAATGTGTTGTTCTTTGACAAAAAACCGGCGAGTGAGAACCCCTGGACGGAAAAGCTCTGGGTGTATGATTTGAGGACGAACCAGCACTTTACGCTGAAGCAAAACCCTATGCGTGCAGAGCACCTGAAGGATTTCATCGAATGCTATAACCCCGAAAACCGCCACGACCGGAAAGAGACAGAAAAATTCATGTCATTTGATTACGACGAGCTGATCCAGCGCGACAAAGCGAGTCTGGACCTTTTCTGGCTGAAGGATGAAAGCCTGGAAGATTCAGACAACTTGCCGGAACCCGACGTCCTCGCCCGCGACATAGCCGAGAACCTTGAAGCGGCACTTGAGCAGTTTGAGGAGATATATGGGCAATTGGGGTCGGACCGGCCCAAGTGTTTAAATGATTAACTGATAGGAAAAAAACCCCATATAGAGCTCAGAGCGCTGTTGTTTGGGAAAAAAAGGGTTGTGGGTGAAATTGGGGTCGGACCGGGCAAGCCTTTTAATAGCGACAGATACGACAGAAAAGACTCATTGGATTCTGGGGTCGGACCAGAGCAAGTCTTTTAATGGCGAATAGATACGACAGAAAAGACTCCTGTATAAAGCTTAGAGGACTGTTTTTGGGGGTAAAATGAGGGTTCTAAGCACGGCCGGCTAAAGTTGGTA
>PUNP01000106.1 GCA_003551785.1 Candidatus Brocadiaceae bacterium
CACGAAGGAGATCCTGCCAGCTGATTTTACTTTCACGGTATCCGTCGACCAGGCCGACCAGTTCCTTGCGGCCGTCTTCGAGGGTGCCCATCAGAACCAGCATGCAGGTGCGTTCGTCTTCAAGTATCACATTGAAATGAATGCCGTCGGCCCACCAGTAAACGTATCTTTTACAGCTCAGATCGCGCCCCGCCCAGGCATTGTAGTCCTCTTCCCACTGTTTCTTGAGGCGCTCGACTGTATTGGCGGAAAGACCTTCCGCATTCGGGCCGAGAATGGCCTCCAGAGCTTCGGGGAACTGGCCGGAGGAAACGCCTTTCAGGTAAAGAGCTGGGATAAGGTTGTCAAGGGAAGGTGTTCGGCGCATGTAGGGAGGCAGAATTGCGGAACTGAAGCATTCGCCGGCACGCCGGTCCCGGACACGGGGCTGTCTGACCCTCAGAGCACCGGCCCCGCTGAGTATACCTCTTTCATTCATTCTGCCGTTCCTTGTCACTGTTCTTCTGCCTTCTCCGTCAACCAGATCTTTATGGCGTTCAATATATTCGGCCACTTCAGCTTCCAGCGCCGACTGAAGCATGCGCTGGGCACCAAGGCGAACTATTCTGTCAAGTTCCATTTGATATTCATCAACGAGTAGACTTTCCGCATTCTGGGGTTTATGTTTCGTCATGAGCGTATCCTTTCTTTGTTTTGTTTTGAGTTTTTAAAAAACTTAATAGGATACGCTCATTTTTCATCTCATCCACAACATTTGACAATATCTCTTAGAGTCTTTTTTGCCTGTCAAAAATAAGTTTTAAGCATCAAAAGCATGGCATTTCTGTTCATTAACTATTGACAATGATTTTGTTATGTGCGCACGGCACCATTTTAAATTAGTAGAGTCGGCTCCCCGCCGACTGGTTTTGACAACGCTTAGCCTAATCGGACTCTCTTGAGCAGAATTCGATTGCAACCCCGCAAAAGAACCATATATTGTATTGTTTACACTAAAAGAGTGGTGCGACTTGCATTATAGCAAGATTTAATGAAACTACTATAAAAAAATCGAGTTGGAGAAATGTCAAATGTGTAAAGTAATCGATGCAGACTGTGTCCTCGCCAATATGTTTGCTTTAGGCAGGGAAGAGGTCACTGTGCGTGAACTCAATCTTTTCCGAGAGCGCGTGGAAAAGGCTGTGGCAAACATCTTCATCGATGTTTCAGGTGATACCATCTGCCTGGCAGTTGATCAACATCCTGACATGTTTGAGTGGTGCGATGAAATCATTAAGCGTGTGAATAAAAGCAACGATCAACTTTTCCGTCGGGAATACGTTGATAAGTATTTCAACTGGAGAATCCCTGCGGAAGCCAGAGGTGCTTTTTGGGATGCGTGTCAGACTGAAACACATTAGCCGTATAGTATGGCAAGCCAAAAGGAGGGAGAATTGAAGGTTTTCAGGGATTCTGTCCATGGTTACATAAAAATACTGGACGATTGGTGTCGTCGATTCATTGACACGCCTACTTTCCAGCGTTTACGGCACATTGAACAGACCTCCATGCGATGTCTCTTTCCTTCAGCCCGCCATGACCGTTTCATTCACTCTCTCGGTACATACCATCTTGGAGAGATGGCATTCGCGTCACTAACCAGAAATGCCGACGATGTTATTGACTACTTTGGGGTGAAAGACCGCCTCGACCTCTACAAGACAACCTTTCTTGTAGCCTGTTTACTGCATGATGTCGCCCACGCCCCCTTCTCCCACACTTTTGAGGAAAACTATGATTTGGGCGGTATTCTCAAACTCCAACTGCTTAGGCTCTTTGGCGGCGAGGATGATTTTGAAGACGACCTGATGAATTGCCAGGCAGCTCCTCATGAAAAAGCCAGTGCAATCATGGTATTGCAGCTCTTTGCTGAAGATATTAAGGATATTGGCGGCGATGCTAAATTAGCTGCACGAATGATTATGGGGTGCACATATCATAATTGCCCAGGTAATTCCATCAAACGATTCGAGAACGCACTAATCACGCTATTGAACGGCAATGCCGTTGATGTCGATAAGCTTGACTACATTGCTCGTGATACTTGGGCCTCTGGTGTTAATAACGCTAGCATTGATATTGATCGTCTCCTTGGAGCGTTGACTATTGCTGAAAGAAACGCGAAACTTGTTCCAGCTTTCAAAAAACAGGCATTAAGTGTAGTAGAAGGAGTGGTTGAAGCTCGCAATTTTCTCTATCGCTGGATCTATGGGCATCATAAAGTGCAGTATGACCAGCATCTCTTGAAATCTGCGGTCAATCAATTGGCTGCCGTTCTAGCTGCATCTGAAAATTCTAGTGCCGATGAAATACTACGCCGAATTTTTTCCCTGGAAACATTCGAGAACCCACAGTCTATAGGGGGCTTTCTCTTTGATAAAGTGACTGACGGTGATCTTATTTATTTACTCAAATCTCATCAGGATCAAATTCCTGAAGCGAGAGAATGGTTGTCCCGAAAACATTTGCGTCGTACAGCTTGGAAAACACGAGAGGAATTTGACCTGCTTTTTCGCGATGACAGCAATAATGAACTTACGCTAATGATTAAACGGATAGAAAACGGTGTTCTTGCTGAACTTTGTTCAGATTGGGGCGGTTTTCTGCATCGTGAAGTCAGAATCAAAGAACTCCGACTTTCTCGAGACAACCTCTTCATTTTTATAAACAATAAACCTCTCCCTTTTCCGGAAGTTTTTGAGCAGAGGCCGACACAGAGAAGCCGACATGCGCAATTTGCAGATGACCGCCCATTTTTTCTTCTCTATCAACCCAACGAGGACAGCCATACTCCAGAAAAAATTAGAAACTTTCTGCGCGAATCTATTTAAATAGACTTGTTATCTGGGATATGCGAAATAAATCTTGGGATTTACATAGGCAAACAATTAATTGTTACCCGGGGTCTGCGTCAATGCCGTCAACTTAAAACATAAGTAACTCCTTTATTGTTTCCGGAGAGGAATTTTCCAGAAAAATTCTGTCTCATGGTTTTGCCGGCCTTTCTCTTTTCCGTTTTTTCACGCCCACGCTCTTCTTCTGTATTACTGTTTGTCTCGCGGAAAACTGAGTCCCGGCTTTTCTTTTGTCCGCCTTCTGCGTAAATCCGCGTAATCTGCGGTTAAATTGAATAATGCTCCATGCTTTCTTCGGCGCGGTTGAAGTGCCCCTTCAGGGCACAGTTGTTTCCTGATCCATACCCAGGGTTGCGCTGCGCTTAACCCCCGGCCTGAATCCGTTATAAAATTGGCGAAAAGCTAATATTGGGGACGTACGTTTGCAAGCTATTCATTAGAAATCGAATATGAATATTGGGGACGTACGTTTGCAAGCTATTCATTAGAAATCGAATACAACGATTTTCTTGAATAATTATGGCCTTAAACGAAATCAGCCGTGCGGGACGATTTGCTCTAAGAGTCTTTTACTTATCGAGAGAAAAAAATCATATTTTTGCCGTGGTCGGATTCAGGAACACCGTCCTTTGCCGCTTTGCGGCATTGACAGGAACATGGCCGCTCACCGGTACGGCCGAGGACGACCGTATTACCGGCGGTTCGCGGCAGCACGGCCGGGGATCATGACCACCTCGCATGTGGTCAGACATAGCGACAATCCCCGCGGTCTGCGTAAGCTCAGTGTTTGCTGGTGAGGTTATTCGTTTTCAACCCTGTGCTTGGGATAATTCTTAGCGGCAAAGTAGTGAGCAGGCAGGATTGCTTCTAAGCTCTATTGTCCGATTGCTGACAAAAGAAATTGCGGGGTCGGTCTCTGTTAATTCTTTTTTTGAACTCAACAAACATTAAAATCCGCTGTTAGATTAATAGCCTGAAGGGCTGTACACCGGATGTGTGCTCCTGGAGTTCAAGAAATTTATAAGTCCCCAATTCGGGAACAATATTATTTGCATTTATTTGGGAACATAGTTATAGTATGAATGTCATATCAAGAAAAGCGCTACGCGAGTTCTGGGAACGTTTTCCGGAGGCGGAACAGGCGCTCAAGGCTTGGTATCATGAAGCCAAAGCGGCCAGGTGGAACAACAGCGCGGATGTCAAAACAAAATTCCGCAGCGCAAGCATCATCAATTCCGAGCGGGTCGTCTTTAATATTTGCGGCAACAAGTACC
>PUNP01000546.1 GCA_003551785.1 Candidatus Brocadiaceae bacterium
AACTAAGCACATGAGGTTCAATAATAATCCATAACGGATGCCTTACGTCATTCTCTGTGCTTAGTTTATTTACAATGAATATACTCACCTTCGATATCGAAGAGTGGTTTCATATACTCGAGAACGATTCGACGAAAACGGCAAAGCAATGGGCGCGTTATCCGTGCCGTATCCATGCCAATGTTGAACGGATACTCGATATTCTTGACCACCAAAATACCCGCGCTACCTTCTTCTGTCTGGGCTGGATAGCCGAGACCTACCCCGAAGTTGTGCGGCAAATAGCCCAATGCGGACATGAGATCGGGGCGCATTCCACCTATCATCAGCTCACCTACGAACTGTCCCCCGATGAGTTCAGTATCGACCTTGACCGGTCCGTTAAAACTCTCCAGGACATCACCGGCCTGCCCGTTAAATACTACCGCGTGCCCGGGTTCTCCATCCGCGAAGATACCCCATGGGCCTTCGACATACTCGCCCAATACGGTATCGAGGTCGATTGTTCCGTTTTCCCCATGCTGCGCGGGCACGGCGGGTTGCGCTCCTACTCACAGCCCGGGCCCTCCATCATCCGCTGCAGCGGCATCGAACTCAAAGAACTGCCGGTCAGCTACACCACCATACTCGGGCGGCGCATCGTCTTCAGCGGCGGCGGATACTTCAGGCTCTGTCCCTACCCGCTCATACGCCGCTGGACGCGGAAATCAGACTATGTTATGAGCTACTTCCATCCCAGAGACTTCGACCCCGAACAGCCCGTGATCAAGGAACTGCCGTTCACGCGAAAGTTCAAATCCTACGTCGGGCTGAAACGCTGCAAACGTAAACTCGAACAATGGCTGAGTGACTTCGATTTTGTCGATGTGGGGACAGCCGTCGAACGGATCGACTGGGAGAACTGCGGAGAGCAGGGAGCGGCAAAGGGCTTGGAGTAAAGACAGCAACGACGACGACAAAACGGCTTGGAACCGCAGAGAATATAGAGAAGGCTAAAAGAGGTGAATTATTTTGTGGGGCGATTTTTTTCTGGTGGTCAGTCGTTTGACCCACGGGGACAAGCCCCGTGGAGGTTTGATCCCTTCGTTGAGATTTGCCTCCGCAAATCGTTTGTAATTTAACGCCTGATATTATACAATTACAATATATTACGAACATTTCATAAGTCAAGGGTATTTAGTATGACAGATAGAAAAAAAATGTGTTAAGTAGCATTTTGACACTTTTGAGATTTGTTTTTTTGCAGTGCACCACTGAAAACGCATGATATGTTCGGGCATATTATTTTGTGCGGAAAGCACCTGAACGTATTGCAAAAGAATTCTGAAGCGATATTAACCATAACTGAGATTAAACATGTTCAATAATACTGTTGAGGGAAATTTAATTTTACCCATTATATTTTTTGTAACTTTGGGTGTTGCGAGGTTGTTGACGCCTCTCTCAGGTAAAATTGCTTATTTTCTTGGAGTTATAGATCACCCCAATGATCGCAAGGTGCACTCCAAACCAATGCCACGTACCGGTGGTTTAGTTATGGCACTGGCGCTGGCTTTGGGGCTTGTATTTTTCGCAGATATCCGAACCAGTACTACGCAGGCGTTTTTGCTCGGAGCATCGATGATTGTCTTTACCGGTGTTCTGGACGATATGATTGGACTTAGCTCGGTGATGAAATTTTCCGGTCAAATACTGGCCGCTTTAGCTTTTATTTTATTAAGTGGCTACCGCCTTGCAACCTTTGGTAATATTTTGGGCTTTGGCGAGTTGAGTGCAGGCAGTGGTCTCTCTGCTGTTATAATCACTCTTTTTTGTATGGTGGGGGTTATTAACGCTTTCAATTTAGCTGACGGGTTAGATGGGCTATCCGGCGGGTTAGGTTTTATCGCGGCCTTGTTTATGGCTTTTGTTGCCTATGAGATAGAGGCTTCCCAATGGCTTTTGATCTCACTCGCTTTTTTAGGGGTATTATTGGGCTTTTTGAGTCATAATCATTACCCTGCAAAAGTATTTATGGGAGATACGGGCAGCTTGCTGTTAGGCTATTCAATGGCGGCGATAGCTATAGGTCTGACTCAATCCAATCCGGGTAGGGGAATTGCCCAGCCGATTACAATGGGGATAATCGTTGCATTGCCCGTCTTTGATACTATATGGGTTATGGTGGGGCGGTTCCTTAAAAAACAAAATCCTTTTAAAGCGGATAAAACTCACCTGCATCACCGATTCCTTCATGTTGGGATACATCACACGGGAGTTGTCGGGATTCTCTATGTTTTGATGCTCATCTTAGGGTGCTTTGCATGGTATGCCACAATTTACCCGGAGTGGCTGCGCTTTTATACTGTCTTAATTATCTTCATTTCAGGATACATCTCAATACATTTAATTGAAAAACAAGGATTTGATATGGGAAAGTGGATCGCTTCAATTCGACTTTTCAGAAGAAGACGTCATTTTAATGTTGAAGGTGGATTGATGGGATTCTTTATGCGATCAATGTCCTGGCTAATACCGTTCTCATTATTAGTCCCCTTAATAACACTGGCAAATGTCCCGAACCATGTAGGCATCTTCGCTTTTTCGTCCGCATTTTTCGTGGGGCTGCTTTACCCCTGGTATGGCAGACGTTCACGCCTCTTGCTCGGGCATGGTATCTTGTATGTAGGTATCTACCTTCTGATGATAATATATATTTTCACACCGGACTCGCCTTCGTGGGTAGCGCCTATGCTTTACACGGTGGGGGCTTTAGCTTTCGTTTGGGTTCTGGTTGAAGTTGCAGTCAGCAGGCAAAGTTTAACATTGTATCCGTGCGCAATAGAAATATTAATGTTATTCTCATCATGGTCCGTTCCGTTAATAGTACTTCCCATGCTGGGGGTGGAAATGGAGCAAATAATCAAAGTTGTGCATGCCTGTATACTTGCACTGACAATGCTGTGTTTTATGAAGCTGTCGCTCCAACGGAAGTCATTTAATAATATTGCGGCAGCGGGGGTTTTGACATCCGTTTTTATTTTAATCGGACTGATGTCACTACTGTAATCTTCATCATTGCCATCTGCTGTGTAATATTTGGTGACTTCATGACTTCGTGACTTCTTGACTTCATGACTTCGTGACTTTGTGGCTTCTTGACTTCATGACTTTGTGAATCAGCCACCTCTTAGCGTCCCGACAGCATTTCAGCATCCCGGCATTTAGGCCGGTGACAGGCAAGATGCCTGTCATACTCTCCGCCCTGCGCCCTCCGCCTTACTGGCATCCCGGCATCCAGACATTCCGGCATCAGGTATTATATGGAACAACCTCGATATTCTCTATCGGGCAGCGTTCAATGCATAGCCCGCAGCCTTTGCATTTTTCTTCGTCGACAATATAGTATGTTCCCACCAGATCGATAGCATCGTAAGGACAAATTCTTGAACACAGTCCGCAGCCGGCGCCGCAGCCGCATCGCAGACACCTCTCAGCCTCTGCCACGGCAACATCTTCATTGAGAGACAGTTCGACCGGATCAAAGTCCGTTATGCGTTCTTTGACAGGGCGGTGGGGGATACCTAATCTCTTCTGCTCAGGCTCTTCAATGCTTCGGGCCAGGACTTTTTTCTTTTCCACAGCTACTGAGTCGCCCCATACTTCTGCGGCTGCTTCGGGCCCTTTACCATGGAGGTAGGCATCAACACCCAGAGCGGTTCGCCTGCCCGCGGCTATGGCTTCGATTACCGAACCGGCCTCGCCGGTAACATCGCCTGCTCCAAATACTTCTGCGCGCGTAGTCGTTCCAAATATATCACGGGTTTTCACAGACCCGCGAGCGGTTAATTCAACGCCGTCGCGGGAAGTAACCGCTCCGTCGTCAGGGGTTTGGCTTACCGCTACCAATACTTGCCCGCAGTTCATTACATAATTCAGGTCATCTATCTGAACAGGGGGGCGGCGGCCATTTTTTTCTTCACTGTCGAGGTAAGCGCTTTGCAGTTTCAGGCCGGATACGCGGTTGTTTTCGGTTATGACTTCCGTAGGCGAAACCAGGTATAATATACGTATTCCCTCTGCTTCCGCCAATTCGATCTCTTCTTCATTTATCGGCATCTCCTCGCGCGTGCGGCGGTACAGCAGATAAACCTCTTCGGCTCCCAGCCTCAAAGCTGTTCGTGCT
>PUNP01000872.1 GCA_003551785.1 Candidatus Brocadiaceae bacterium
AACCCCCGCCTTGCTTTTCGGATATATAAAAATGAAAGACCGGTTAATCCGCTTTCCTATTTACCTTAGCATGCTGATTAAAAATGACAACTATGCAGGATAAAAAAAATAAAGAGCAAGAACATCAAAAATTGCTGATAGTTTCAGAAAAGGAAGATGATATTGAATTTATCCGCTCTAACCTCGAACCCCGTGGATTTGAACTCCAATTTGTTGACGACTGCGATTGCGCTTATGAAGATGTCGCACATGGCGGCATCGACCTTTTGATGATTGATATTGAGGGCATCAGAGAAGATAGCTGCGCATTATGCACTCTCATGCATAAGAAAAAGGAAACTGCGTCAATTCCGATTATCGCTATCACCAGCCCTGAAGATTCGGATGATAAGGGGCAGATTACTCTTGACATCGGAGCCGATGACTTCCTGGGGCGCCCGCTGCAAATGCCGGCACTGCTTGTAAGAATCAGAATGCTGCTGCGCCTTAAAGAACTGCATGAAGGCCTTAGCAAACGTAATGAGGAACTTGAAGATGTCAATCAGGAACTGGCATCAAGAAACAGGGAGCTTGTCCAGGGGTTGGAGATGGCACACAGGCTGCAAAAAACTTTGCTGCCCCAGAAATACCCTAAAGTTAAAAACACTTCTTTTTACCATATATATATGCCGGCTGATGCTATAGGAGGGGATATATTCCAATTAGAACCACTCCCTGACAATAAAGCTGTTGTCTTCCTCAGCGATGTCAGCGGACACGGCGTCAGGGCGGCTTTGGTTACAAGCATCCTCAAAACCGTTTTCGAGCACGTATACTTTGAAGATAAAAATGCCGGGCAAATCCTGTCGGATGTCAACTCAAGATTCAGAAATATTATGGGTTCGCTCTCCCCTCATATCTATGCCACGGCCTTCCTGATGATTATCGACGGAGAAAACAGAAACATCAGCGTCGCCAGCGCCGGACACGTCCGCCCGTTCCTGGTCAGTAAACATAATAGGAGTTGTGAACCTGTTATGCCTATTGAAACTGTCGGCCCGGCTCTGGGCTTTTTCCAAAACGCCTCTTTTGAGCAGGAAGACCGGCAGCTCGATAAAGGGGATATAATTCTCGGCTTCACCGATGGATTATATGAAGTAACCAATGCTGATGAGGAACTCTTCGGACTTGAAAGGTTACAGGAACTGATACGTAAAAATATCCACCTTATCCCCAGAGATTTGATCGAGAAAATCCTGCGGGAAACCGATGCATACAGACGCAACAGAAAAAGACCGGACGATGTGTGCGTTGTCGCGGCAGAAATACATTGACGGAGTAAAAATATGAACGGCAAGAAGTTGTTGAATTTCTTTATAGGTTCCTCCCTGATCCTTTTGGGGCTTTTCTGGCTGATAGCTATCCTCAGTTTTATCATATCAGACAGTCAGAACAGCCTCAGAGGTGTAGTCGGAGACTTTATGGCGGAAATGGGACTGATGCTTTTGGGTTGGATCAGTCTTGCCCTGCCTGTTGCACTATTAACAGTAGGTATTGGTATTTTCTGTAAGTTAAGCACCAAAAGATGGATACGGCTCACCATAGGATTTTCATTTGCCGTTTTTGCTCTTATGCTCCTCGCGGCATTCCCTTTCGTCAACATGGATACAGCGAAATGGGAGCTCACCGATCTGTCTTCCGGTACCCTCGGTTGGCTGATTACCTCCCGGCTTCACACAAAGATCGGCTGGACTGGCCTGATAGCGCTCACCGGCTTTTGCGCGTGTGGAAGCGCCATATTCCTTGGAGGTGAACGTCTCGTTCTGGTCTTGAATGATTACAAAGAAAGGTTATGGCATAAAATCATACTTTTATGGCATTCTACCATTTCCCTGCCTCGGAAGTTACTCCAGCATATACAGTCCCAATATGCCGATAAAGCCGGGCTGCGTAAACAGAAAAAATTAGAAAAGAAAAGAGCGAAAAGTCAAAAAAAAGAGCAGAAAGCCGCTGCTAAAAAAACTGTACAAAAAAAAGACAATGAACGTGCCCCCAATACGGCAGAATCACAATCAAATCAAAGAACAGCAGCTGAAGCCCCATATCTCAACAATGCCGAAACCATTACTGAAGCTGCCCCCGCCGTTGCGGATACCCAACCGAACCAGGCGCAGAAACGGGAACCGGAGATTGTTATGCCGGAAAAGCATATTCAAACCGAACTACAACCCGATCAGACTTTCAAGAAGGCTCAAAGCGGCGAACTTCAACAACCTGCTCAATATAATCTGCCCCCGCTTCAAATCCTTCATGCAGCAGACGACGACATGTCTAACGGAGAGGATGAGGATACTATCCGAGAGCGTGGTGAAATTCTGGAAAGGACTTTGCAGGAATTCAAAATCGAAGCCGAGGTCGTAAGAGTACAAAGAGGCCCGGTAGTAACAATGTATGAGATGGCGCTCGCGCCGGGCACCAAGGTCTCGAAAGTCGAATCGCTCGATGACGACCTGGCGATTGCTCTGAAAGCACCGAATGTACGAATTGTCGCACCTATCCCCGGCAAAAGCACTATCGGTATCGAGGTTCCTAATTCGCAGCGGGAAACTGTGACGCTTCGGGAACTGTTTTCTGAAAACGGAAAGGAAGCTCAGCATATGGACATCCCGTTATTTTTAGGGAAGGATACTGCCGGCTCATCCGTTTTAGTGGACCTGGCAATGGCACCGCATCTGCTCATCGCCGGGGCCACCGGTGCCGGAAAGTCCGTATGCATCAACAGCATAATCTGCAGCATTATAATGACGCGTACTCCCGAGGAAGTCCAGTTGCTGCTGGTGGACCCCAAATCCGTAGAATTTGCCGACTATCAGGCTATACCTCATCTTATCTGTCCCGTAGTAACCGATATGAAAAAAGCCGCCAACGTCCTGCAATGGGCATGTAAGAAAATGGATGAACGCTATTCACTGCTCGCCCGGGTAGGTGTACGCAATATCGGACAATATAACCGACTGGGGAGCGAAGAGATCATTAACCGCCTCGACCCTGAGGAGGACGCCGAAATCGATGACGTACCCTTCACTATGGCTCATACCGTTATCATTATCGACGAGCTGGGTGAGCTGATGCTTGTCGCAGCTAAAGAAGTGGAAGCCAGTATCATCCGGCTTTCACAAAAAGCCCGGGCCGTTGGTATACACCTTATCTGCGCCACACAACGACCCTCGGCAGATGTCATTACCGGGCTGATAAAGGCCAATCTCCCGGTAAAAATCGCCTTCCAGGTCTCGTCGAAAATCAATTCAAGAGTTATTCTCGACCGCAACGGTGCCGAACTGCTGCTGGGCAGAGGTGACATGCTGATCATACCACCTGGCAGCAGCCGTATGATGCGCGCCCAGGGCACATTTGTCTCACAAGCAGAAGCTGTTGATATCGTCAAACACGTCTCATCTCAACAGGAGCCGCAGTTCAAAGAAGAACTGCAAAGCTTCAACCCCGCCGACGACGGTGATCGCTCGCAGGAGGATGAATTATACGATGAAGCCGTCCATATTGTGCTGGAAACACAACGTGGCTCCGTTTCCCTACTCCAAAGGAGGCTTTCTATTGGTTACTCCCGTGCCGCCAAACTTATCGATATGATAGCTGAAGCCGGCATTATCGGCCCGTATAAAGGGAGCCAGGCTCGTGAAGTCCACATGACACTCGAAGAATGGGAAGCCGCCAGAACTCAACAGGGATGAGCGCTTAATGGCCTTACATCGTTAACAAATTGAGGATGTACGGAAAAAAGTAAAAGACAAATGTCCAAGTAACGGAAATTCCAAATCCAAAATTACAAGTTCCAAATAAATGACAATATTCGAAATCATCAATATCAAAAATCAAGGACTGGTAGCGGGACTATACTGACCGCAGTACCAATCCGGCAGTCATCTCTTCCACGGGGACAAGCCTCGTGGGGAATCATTTTGTGGGGACAATTCGCTTCTGGTGTTCAGTCGTTAGAACCACGGGGACAAGCCCCGTGGAGGTTTGATGTCTTCGTTGAGATTCGCTCCCCCCACGGGCCTTGTGCCCGTGGCTTGCATGACTGACTATCAGAAAGTAACGTCAACAACAGGAGACTCCAAGGGGCTTGTCCCCGTGGTTATCATGATTGGCCAAA
>PUNP01000819.1 GCA_003551785.1 Candidatus Brocadiaceae bacterium
ACAAGCTGTTCGTCAATCTGTAATCGGCACAAATCCTGCTTGCTGTAGGGCAGGTGGGTCATAGCGGCCGGCAGCGTGATAATACTTTCAACACCCCCTAAACTCACTGCAAGAGTCCAGAGGGAAACATTTTCAACAAAATCTCTGCCGTTATATCCATTTTTGAGCCGGAAAGATAGCATCGCACCCGGCCCATCGGCCTGTCGTGCGTGGACAGGTGCTCCGGGATGTTTATCAAGTCCGGGATACATTACATGTTCCACTTCTGGTCTGGTGCAAAGCCAATTGGCTATATCCATGGCTGATTTCTGTGCTTTCTCCATCCTCACACCGAGTGTTTTCATCCCCCGCATCAGCAGCCAGCTGTCGAAAGGGGGGAGGATGCCGCCCAGGGCATTCTGCAATTCTTTTAACCGATTGCCGATGGCGGAATCATTGGTTGCAATTAAACCGGCTATAAGATCGCTATGGCCGCCTAAAAATTTAGTCGCACTGTGAACAACAATGTCAGCACCATGTTCCAGAGGCTTTTGAAGGTAGGGGGACATGAACGTATTATCCATCATAAGGAAAGCATCGTTCTGATGAGCTAAATCCGCGGCCGCGGCGATATCGGTTATTCTCATCCGCGGGTTGCAGGGGGTCTCAATGAATACCGCCCGTGTCTCGGATTTGATAGCATCTTTGAGTAAAGTAATATCTGCGGTGTCGGCGAAAGTGCAGGACAGCCCTCGGTCTCGGAATACTTTTTCTATCACACGATATGTGCCACCATAAAGCCCTTCTGTAGCGACAAGGTGCCTGCCGGGCGGCAGCAGCATAATACACAGTGAAATGGCATTCATGCCGGAGGATAGGGCGAAACCGTATTCGCCGCCCTCAAGTTCCGCGATGAAATTTTCCAGAACCTCTCTGGTTGGATTCCCTGAACGTGAGTAATCATACCCTTTGTTTTTGTCTACGGTGTCCTGCTGGAAGGTTGAAACCTGGTAAATAGGGGGGCTGACCGCGCCGGTGTGACGGCAATACGCGCCTTTATTATGTATTAATTGAGTGTTTTTTTTCATGTTTTTTAAGTTTGCCAGTCAGAAATGAAGTATTCAGGTAAGTGTGCTCAAATACCGCCACCATTTTGAAAAATATGGATTCCGCACTCTTTTTTTTCGCTGTTTTCTTTGAAAGAATCCACATAATCTTGATTTATCGGGAGCTTGTAGGTCTCAATGTATTGCTCAAGATCCTTCTGCTTCCAGTGTAAGAGGGGGTAAACTCTTTGAACCCCGAATGTTTCATCCTCCATAAAATACTCAAATCCTTCTCTGTGCTCGGTTTCTCCCCAAAGGACACCACTAATCAGCGCACGCGCCCCAAGAGTATTAAAGGCATGTTTGATCGTTTCGGCTTTGTCACGGCGAATATCAAATATCCGGAGATTAAGATCAAGGCGCTTTGATAACTGTTCCCGATGTTTTTTCGTGCTCGCAGTTTCTTCATCCAGCCGAATGTTGATTACCGGGATTCCCGGGATTTGAGTCGACGCCAGATGTAGCATAACAGCCGAATAACGCCCGAGGCTTGAGCTCATAACAAGCCCTTCAGGGAATTTCTGCTTTGCATGTATAAGCAATTGCAAAGTGAAATCTATTTTGAATTTAAAATTTAATTTTAAGTATTTCATATTAATTCAAGGATTGCTATTCATAATAACTTTGCGGAATGTCGTAATGATCAAAAAAGTTTAGGCATCAATCGACATGTAGGGGCAAATGGCTTTTCGCCCCGGGGCGAACACATGCGAAATATTACTGTCAGGGCTACCGGCCGGTCGTCCCTACAACTATACAAGACATTGACGAAGTTTCAAAAACGTCAGAACACAATCGATCACGCCCTATGAGAGCGAAAAAATTTTCTTCATCGTAGATTGTTCGCGAAAATGAAAGAAAGCTAATTTATACTTTAACATAAAACAAACAATAAAGCATATAAGCTACATAGGTATTATAGCTAATGGTAGTCTGTGTGTCAAATGGCAGGCATTTTTCAATCAGTTTTGCCGAGTATTTCAGTTAGTGCAGACTTCAGTTAGCGCCATCATTAGTGGATGAAATTCATTACATTACACGTTTTATTCCAGGGTAGATGACTTCCTAAGCATTCTCCACATCCATCCGTTCTATTGACACCACGAACTTTATTGATTATAATTCCTATATGTTAACTATGCGAATTTGTTTTGCGAGGTGAGGTATGGAAGCGAAATTAAAAAGTCGATTAGACTCAGACAGTAAAAAACACCGATACGATGATATACGTGACTTGATCGGTAATAAGGACGAGCCGACACCGCTGGTGCGGCTCAATCGCGTGATTCCGTATGAAAATTTTGATCTTTATCTGAAACTCGAATGGTTCAATCCGTTCGGTTCGATAAAAGACAGAACCGCGTTTTATCTGCTGAAAGGTATGGCGGAAAAAGGGTTGCTTGACGGCAAAGAGCTTGTCGAGCCAACTTCTGGCAACACGGGCATAGCACTGGCGGCGCTGGCTTCACTGATGGGGATAAAAATGACCGTTACAATTCCTGAAGAAGTCCCTATGGAAAAACAGATACTCCTTCGCATGCTTGGTGCCGAGGTCTGGGCTACACCGGATGACCTTTGCCCTATCGATCATCCTAAAGACGGTGCCATTGCGCTCGCCCATTCTTTCGTCAACAGCGAGCAGACGGGGAGTAAATACGTCATGCCCAACCAGTATGAAAACTGCGATAATTTGCGCGCTCATTACGAGACAACCGGCCCGGAAATATGGGATCAGACCGATGGAAAGGTTAACTATTTCTTCGCCGGACTCGGCACATGCGGCACAATTTCGGGTACCGGGAAATACCTGAAAGAACAAAATCCCGAAGTCGGTGTTTATGCTATGGAACCCCAAAAGGGACATAGAATTCCGGGGTTGAAAAATATGGAAGAATCAAAGCTCCCGGGAATCTTTGCCGAAAATGTTGTCGACGATATTATTCGTGTCGATGATGAGCCGGCGTATGAAATGACCAAACGCCTTTTCCGTGAAGAGGGACTGATGGTCGGCCCGTCAACGGGGGCAATTGTCCATGCCGCGGTCACTTTGGCAGAAAAAGGGTATGAAGGTCTGGCAGTAGCCGTCTCACCCGACGGCGGTCAAAAATATTCTTCTTACTTTGAAGATATACTGGGTGAAGAAGGATTGCCGGAAGGCTAATTTTTCCCTTATAACTGAGCGCAGGGATCAAAATACCAGCAATTCGGCAATGACGTATTATGTGTATTTTTTGTGAAGTAGGGCTTGACGTAAGCAGATGGAAATAGAGCAATTTTTTCAATTTTAACTTTTGGAGGTCTGACAATGACTGAACACATTTTTGCAGGTGCAGGTGAAAGGGATATTACTAATGCAATCGTTACTCATTTTACGGATCAATTCGTGGAGTATTCCGATTCCGAATGTTTGATCATCGGAGGCGGGCCCAGCGGGCTTGTCATGGCCCGTGAATTGGCCCGTGAAGGCGTTAAAACACTGATTGTCGAGCGGAATAACTACCTGGGCGGCGGGTTCTGGCTGGGCGGATACCTGATGAACAAACTGACCGTGCGCGCCCCCGGGCACAAATATCTTGATGAAATCGGCGTGCCTTATGAGGAAGCAGGCGAAGGGCTTTTCGTGGCCGACGGTCCGCATGCCTGTTCCCGTCTGATAGCCGCTGCTTGTGATGCCGGTGCTAAAATACTGAACATGACCGCTTTTGACGACGTCGTGCTGCGGGAAGAAGACCGTGTGGGGGGTGCCGTCATCAACTGGACACCCGTCAAATCGCTTCCTCGCCAGATTACATGTGTCGACCCCGTTGCGATAACGTCCGATTATGTCGTCGATGCCACCGGCCATGACGCTTTCGTGCTCAACGCGCTGCAGAAACGCGGCCTTTTTGAAACGAAAGGTTATGGTGCAATGTGGGTCAATCGCTCCGAAGACCAGGTCGTCGAGAAGACCGGCGAAGTCTATCCGGGAGTGATAGCGACCGGAATGGCGGTCAGTACGGCTTTCGGCCTGCCCCGTATGGGCCCGACCTTCGGGTCAATGCTGCTGTCGGGAAAGAAAGGCGCCGAA
>PUNP01000323.1 GCA_003551785.1 Candidatus Brocadiaceae bacterium
CCGTTTGATTACCCGCTTGAACACACTGTAAATTTTATAAGTTACAAAAATGACACTTAACATATTGTTTTTCAATTTGTTATATTAAATATTGCCGTTGGTTTATGAAATGTTCGGGATATTGCCCCGAACGGAGCAAAGTACGGTAGCCTCGGGTTTCAACCCGAGGGTGATGATTCATGCGTATTTTTGCGCCCTGAAAGGGCGCGGTAGATCGTTACGTATTGACTATGATGCGCTTTTCGGCCATGCCCCTAGAATTTTGATCGATAACACGTTAAAAGAATTTCTATTCTTTATCTAAAAGAGGGTTGGAGGATGGCCGGGTAGGTGCTGCCCCCCCTGGCTACCGTCGGGAGGCGGGGAGAAGAGACATACCGTCACGCGCTCTGAACGTCTTTTGCCGAGAATTCTTTTTGATTCTCTCATACAAATTCAGAACTTATTATGCCTCCCTTCATCTTCAGGACCCGCTCAAGTTCAACGATGGACTCTATACTGAACGCAAAGTCATTTTCTGCAACAAATCCATGTAATGATTCCGAAAGATTCATAGCATATTCGTGCGTAATGGCACAGAATATAACGTTTTCAGCGCCCATTTCCCGTGCACGCCCACATGCACGCCCATCGGAAACCAGGTCACCGACATACACAAATTCAGATTCCGGGCTTTCCTGTGCAATGTCAAATAAAGTGCCTGCCTTTCCTTCATAGGGATGATAAACTCTTGGAAGGAGATAACCAAGACTGTCACGTTCAAACCGCTGACTTATCCCGTCGATATGCCCGTTAGTAATGATATGAAAGTTATCCAGCCCCAGATGACTTTCGATTTTCCCCACCGCTTCTTTTCCGCCTGGAATTAAATGCGGCGGTTCCATTGTAAGTATCCTGAGTTCCAATTGCCGCCTGTACTCATCAATATCCTCCTTCCTTATACCAAAATCTATGCAGAGTCTGTGCCAGTCTTCGGTCTGAAAGACACGCCGGTATTCCGTTTTAGTTAACGGTTCATACCCGCATTCCTTACGAACCTGCTGGTCTAATTCAAAAATAGGCTCCAGCGTATCGTAGATAGTTCCGTCCAGGTCCAGTCCGATTTTCATTTTATCAATATTACCCATATAGAACTTTACGGTTCACTCATTCATAACTGCCTCTGAGAATTCGTCGGCAAGTTCTTCGTCAAGATTGACCAGTTCATCGTGCACTTCTTTTAACTTATCTGTTTGACCTGCATTCTTATAAACACAGCCCAGGTTATACCATGCTCCCGCCAGTTCTGGATGGATGTCCAGTATTTTGGTGAATACTTCAATGGCTTTCCCATCCTGCCCTGTCGCCCATAAAGAGATACCTAAATAGTTCAAGGCCTCGACATCGCCAGGGTTTTCTTTAACAGCCTGCCTGCACTCCTCTATATTTTCATCAATCTTAGACATGATTTACAATACCAATTGAATTTGCCTAAGCTCTGACATTCTGGCTACCCGTACCGCAGATTGTCGCCCTTTGAATGGATTGGGGATTGCTACAATGATTACCAATAATAAAAAAGCCAATGAAACTACGACCTGTAATGTCCATTTAATTTTCTTTTTCATTTTTTATTCTCCGGCATCCCGCTCCCTTTCCCATCGTATCCATGCGTGTTTATACGGATCGCCGGTATCGGCATAAATATCGGTATCTTCCTTGATATACGGGTTGCTGATTTTATCTTGTGGGCCACTGTCTTCGGGGGTGACAAAACGCACATGCACACGTCCGTCGTCATCAAAAGCCACATGCACACCTTCTCCGTCATGATTTACCTGCCAAGGAGCACGATCAGCGGCTATAGCACGCATTGGGTGACGCTCCGCTGGCATGTCTGGATCAATGTAATAACCCACACCTTCAGGGTCATTTAAATCAATATCATCTATTGGATTGTCGGGACAAATCAGTATATTTCTTTCAAGATAGCCCTCATCTTCCATTTTGATGAATATTTCACCGGATGTCTCTCCAACAGGCAATTGTCCTTGATTCTCGATTTCGTATTTTCTAATGACCAACCCTATTTGCTCGAGATTTTTTGGACATTTTATCACCCGTTTTGGTGTTATGAGACGATCGGGCCGAAGGTAGTTAATTGCTGACAGAGCAGCCACAAGAAGTATAGCGGTGCCCAACGCAGCCACAATTACCTGCCATGACAATATTTTTCGCCGTTTTTTCAACTCTTTATCCCTCAGCAAGATGTCTTAATTTATTTTCAATGCGAACATGCGGTAACGACTCCCTACTATTATAATACCATCTAATTAATGAAAAATCAACCTTCGTTATGCAATTGAAACTTTATTTCTAAAACACGGCTAAACGTCAAACATCTCAGCATAAATCACCATAAACCACTGATTGCAGCCAGGCTGGGATGTTGTGCTGTAGCGACCTTTAACGCAAACTCACTGCCTTTTGTTGAATTATGGGCATATTGGGGCGGTTGTGTTGGGAACTGTCAGGTAGGAAGATGAAGAAGGAAGGCGACCGACCGGATTCACGGTCTTTTCAGGTCGGGGAACCGTTCTGACTACAAACTAGGGGCTTGGCTGAAAAGGCAATAACAGCTTCGCAGTGAGCCCTTTCAAGGGCTCCGGAATCCGGAAATTGCTACGCGCTCCCCGGGACGCTTGAAAGCGTCCACTACGAGCCGGGTTTTCGGCCAAGCCCGTAGGCAAGGGTATTTTTGCTAACCATGAATTTTAACTTGCTAACATCAAATGCATAATCGTGGAAAAAGTGAAACGGAGGCACGATCTCTCTTTAGTCCGCTTTACCCTCTTTCTCCTGATGAGAAAGTGCCATAATGGCATATCAGATGCGACAAAAGACCAATCTCTTATTCCATTGTTACACATCGGCTTACATCCTTACTGCTGAGTGGAATAGCGTTTGGCATATATTTTGCTAAATTTAGTTAAAGAGGTAAACGTATAGATTCCGAGTCCGGTGAAGGAGAAGAGTATATAGTCTTGAACTTTCAGTAACTCTGAAACAGTACAATTGGAATCTGTCTGGGGGAGGTGGTTAATACATGTTCCTTGACAAATTCAAAGAGAAAGCTGCTGACCGATTTCTGGAACGACGGGACAGAGACCAGGGGCTGCATGGCCGGAGGGAACCGTTACCTGCATGTGAACAACGACGGTGATATTGAACCGTGCGTCTTCTGCCATTTCGCTGCCGATAATATCAAGGAAACTTCGATAACGCAAGCGCTCAGGCATCCTTTTTTCAAAGCGATCAGCGACGGTATACCGTATGATGGAAATCATCTGCGCCCCTGCATGCTGATCGACCGCCCCTGGGTTTTCCGTGAATATATGGAAAAATATGACGATATTAAGCCGACGCACAAAGGGGCAGAAACGCTTATCACCACCCTGGCGGGGGAGATGGAAGACAAGGCCAGACAATGGGCCGAAATCGCTGATGAAGCCTGGGAAAATGGCGAAGCCGGGGGACTTTATCCCTACCCGGACGAACAGCAAAAAGCGAGTTTGGGCATGCCCGGATAGCTGCTGCTCCTTCTGGCGGCATCCGGGAGGCGGCCAGAAGAGACAAAGCCGTCACGCGCTTTGAATGTTTTATTCTTAATTTATGCCTCACGTCATCTTCAAGACCCGCTTAAGTTCATTGATGGATTCTATACTGAACGCAAAGTCATTTTCTGCGGCAAAGTCATGCAATGCTTCGGACAGGTTCATAGCATACTCGTGCGTTATGGCGCAGAATCTGATGTTTTCAGCCCCCATTTCCCGCGCACGTCCGCATGCGCGGCCATCGGAAACCAGGTCGCCGACATAAACAAATTCAGATTCAGGAGTCTCCTGTGCAATATCAAATAAAGTGTCTGCCTTCCCTTCGTATGGATGTCTGACCCTTGGAAGAAGGTAATCAAAACCATCACGTTCAAAACGCTGCCTTATCCCGTCGATATGCCCGTTAGTAATGATATGCAAGTTATCCAGCCCCAGGCGCCTTTGAATTATTCCCACCGCTTCTTTCCCGCCCGGAATTAAATGCGGCGGTTCCATTGTTTTTATCTTGAGTTCCAGTTGCCGCCTGTACTCATCAATCTTAGACATCTTTTCTTTAAA
>PUNP01000181.1 GCA_003551785.1 Candidatus Brocadiaceae bacterium
GCAAGTATCCCAAACACCATGGGGGCAGCAGAGCTGACCGTTGCCCCTACCCCGACGTAGCCCACAATCAGCGGAACGGCGGAAAACACCAGTCCGAACGCCGTTCCCGCCAGAACGTCGCCGCCCAGAATGGCCGTGAGCGAAGCCGGGGAAGTGATCAGCCGCTCATAGGTCCCGAACGAGCGCTCCCACGGCGTCACCAGCGGCCCGACCGCCGAGGCGGTAAAAAACAGCGCCATCGCCAGCATCCCCGGCACCATGTCCGCCACATCCACCGGCCGTCCGATGGCAAAGGCAAGAAAGAAAAAGACAGGGAACAGCACCCCGAAAATGATCACCGGCGGTTTGGTATAATATATCCGCATGTTCTTCTTCGCTATAACAAGCGCCGCATGCGCCTGAACCGACAACATATGGTTATCACCTTCACTCATGACTGCACCTCCTGCTTACCTGATGTCATATACATAAACACATCCTCAAGACTCGGCTCCATCGTGCGCACACTCTGAACTTCGATTCCCGCCTTTTCCGCCTCCGTGCACATCCTCTGCACGATGCGCCCCGGATGGGGACTGTAAATCTGGTAGCCCTGCGGCAAGGAGCGTATGTCCTCCGCTCCAATATCGGCAAAAGCGGCCGGATTCAACGTTTCCTTTCCCATGTCTTTAAACGTTATTTCAGCTGAACGTCTTGATTCCACAACCGAGCGCAAGGCATCCGGTGTGTCGATCGCGGCGATTCGCCCGTTGTTGATAATGGCCACCCGATGGCATATCTGTTCGGCCTCAGAGATGTTATGGGTCGTGAGGAAAATAGTCATATCCTCTTCCCTGTTCATTCTGACGATCATGTCGCGGATCAGCCGCGCACTCTTCACATCAAGCCCCGATGTCGGTTCATCGAGAAACAGCACGACCGGACGGCTGACCAGCGCCATGCATAGCATCAGGCGCTGCTTGAGTCCTTTCGAGAGCGTCCGCCCCTCGTGGTCTTTTCTGTCGAAGAGGCCGAAGGCTTCCAGCAGCTCGCGTCCGCGTTCGGTTCGGGTTTTCCTATCGATCCGGTGCAGCTCGGCCATCAGCATGACATTCTGCCATACGGAGAGATCAACGTACAGATTGGCCTCTTCCGGCACGACCCCGATATGGCGTCGGGCGGCCAGCGGCTGCTCGACAACGTCGTGCCCGTTCACTATCGCGGTTCCGCCGGACGGATGGAAAAACCCTGTAATCATCCGAACCGTCGTGGTCTTCCCGGCGCCGTTAGGCCCCAGAAAGCCAAATATTTCCCCCTTCTCCACCTCAAAACTGACATGGTCAACGGCAAGGTGATCCCCATAGTACCTCACCAGTTCCCTGCTTTCCAATATAGGCATTTTCTTGCCTCTAAAATATCCGTTAAATTGAAATAGAAAATAAAAAAAGGGGGAAATGCAAATATTCTGATATTTCCCCCTCTTACTGAACCAGCATCCGCCGTCAATTTTTACTCTTTGTCGCTGACGCAGGGATGCTCCTTGTCATCACCGTGGCATTTTTTGATCTGCTCCGGTGAACATTCCGCCGGTTCGCCTTCGAGCTCTTCCGGCTTTTGACATCTTGGTTCGTCATTGCAGCATTCACACATTTTCAACACCTCCTGAAACGATTCGAGTAGAGAAAAAAACGGGCTTTTTGCAGGAAAAGCCCGACTGAAACCTGTTAAGTAACTACGCATATATTATATTAAAAAGGAGAGCACCTGTCAAATCACCCGAGCAGTCCGGCCAAAAAACCGGTTCGTAGTGGACGCTTTCAAGCGTCCCCGGATTCGTACGATATTTTGCAGACTGCTGAGCCCCTAAAGGGACTCACTACAAACCTTTGCTAACCTTTTCCACGGCACCTTTTCGTTCTTTAGATTACCTCTTCATCGAAAGCCACCGTTACAACTGACGTCCGGCATGAATATTTTGCTGTTATCTTTGAAACCATGCCGGCTTTGAGTATAATGATTGTTGAGTGATTAATTAAACAAAAAAGTTTAAAGCCAAACAGGAGCCGGAACATGACCAGGATTAAATGGGAGGAAAAAATAACTGTTGACCCGGGCCTTCATCACGGTGAACCCTGTATTGCCGGCACACGTATACCGGTTTCAACAATCTTGGGCTGTCTTGCCGAAGGAATGAGTTTAGAAGAAATACAGGAGGAATATCCTCAGCTTACCGACACAGACATCCGGGCTGCGCTTGCTTATGCTGCCGACGTGCTGCACGATGATATCCTCACTCCCCTGACAGGAGCGGCATCGTAATGCGCATCAAAACCTTACTTTTCCGGTTATGTTTCCGGTATGGAATGGCCGTTGCAGCCCCCATTCAATACGCTGCACGGCACATCAGCAACACCTTATCATCCGGAGAGCACAGCCTCCCTCGGCTGTCGTTATGCTTGCAATGGTCAGGATTATCGGTGATAATATGCTTGTAAAAAATAGTTTTACGGAGGAGATTTGTTATGAAAACTGTAAAAACCGAGATACCCGAAAACCTGTACAAAGACGCGGTTGCGCTGGCGGAAGATGGATGGTTCCGGGATGAAAAAGAAGTCTTTTCCGAGGCCATACGCCGATTCCTCGAATCCCACCAGGCAGACCTGATGGAAAAATTTATCAAAGAGGATATCGAGTGGGGACTGCATGGAAAAGCCTGATACCACAGTCGTCTGCGATGCCGGACCAATCATCCATCTGGACGAATTGCAATGTCTGTTCCTCCTGAAAGACTTTACCCGTGTTATTTTGCCGTCAGGCGTCCGGAATGAGGTTTTGATACACCGGAAAATCGACTTTGAAGACGTGGAAATTTCATGGTCTGTTGTTACCGCACCATTTCCCATCGATAAACATGTTCTAACTATGTGCAAAATGTTTTCTTTGGATCGGGGCGAAACGGAAGCTATAGGCGTTATCACCAGACATCCTAATGCTATATTGCTTACAGACGATGCGGCGGCACGTTTGGTGACGTCAAAGCTCGGATTCAGGGTTCACGGCACGATTGGTGTGCTCTTGCGTGCGATCAGACGACAACTGCTGAAGGCGGAGGCTGTGATCGATATCCTGAACGCCCTGCCCGTTTCCTCAACATTGCATATAAAACAATCGTTGCTGGATGAGATAATCTCTCAGGTAAAGAAAGAATATCGCTAAAAATAACGCGCCTCAGTAATTTTTCCGGGATGCGCTTCTTTTCTGCGAGATAAACCAGCTCAACAAGGACATATAGTTGGAATGAAAATTTCAACTGAACCGTCAGTGCAGCGGTCAAAAAGGATTCTAACAGCGGGACTGAGTTGCTCGGCATCTTCCAAATACCATATGAGCGCATGGGTATCGGTTACGATTTTGTCGTTCATATCTTTTCCCTCGGGACATTGCCCCACATTTCACGACGCGCCTCATCAATGTCCTTATCGCTGGTGTTGGCCTGATGCCATATGCCCCGCAGCGGACGTCGTTTCCCGACTCCGTTTTTTTGCATTTGACTCCGGACTTCGACAGATAATCGTTCAATAAGGCGTGTTTTGTCGGCTGGAGTAAGTTCCCGGGTGGTCGCGAGTATGTCTTCGAATTTTATTCCCTGAGCCATGTTTTATTCCCCATAAATTTCCTGACGAAGATGGATATTTACCAACTTCATTATACGATTACATACGTTCAGTTTAAGCAATTTAAGTGCTAAAGTCAATTTAAAGAATTTGGAATCTATGATTTTGAGCATTGTAATTTATTGGGAACTTATTTTGGATTTGAAATTTCCGTTACTTGGTTATTTGTCTTTTTTTCTTTTCCAGCAAAGCGACAAAAAAATGTCGATGTGACTATTTTCAACAGCCTACTTGTTCATTTGCGCCTCAAAAAGCGCCCTGTACCGCTCGCTGTGTTCCATGAGATACTCATGCGAGCCCGTTTCAATCAACTTGCCGTCCTGCAGCACTCCGGCCCTGTCGGCCAGTTCCAGCGTGGCGAACCGGTGGGCTATCATCAATACCGTCCTGCCGGCCAGCAGTTTCTCCATCGCTTTCTGAATCAACACCTCGGTGTAAGCGTCAACACTTGAAGTGGCCTCATCCAGAATCAGAATTTGCGGGTCCACGAGCA
>PUNP01000973.1 GCA_003551785.1 Candidatus Brocadiaceae bacterium
TCTGTTGATAATATCTTCCATTTTATGCCAATGGAAGTGGTATGGAGTTACCTGCTGTTCTTCGACTACCATTACTTTTTCAGCATAAGGTTTATTGTATTTATCATTATCCGCATTGCCATTACGCAGAGTAAAGAGTAGCAATCCCACCTTAAAAAAGTCACCGCTGCCAAAATCAGTAATATCCCATCCAAGCATGTTGTCGCGAATTTCATCGTACTCATGGCCGACTTCCTGCCATTGCAAGGGTGCCCAGTGGGCAAACGGCGGAAGCTTGAAATTCATAGATTCCATAAACTTGATTCCATCTTTCAATATCGAGTTCAATACCGACCTTTTCATAACTTTACTTTGCCTCCTGTAACTCAGAGTGAGAAAGGGATTTTGATGCCCATTTTTAACGACACCGGTGCCATACCGCCCCCACGTACGGTACGCATCTGCCCTGCCCCAACGGAAAAAGCCAGGCGGGGGCGGAAGTAATAATCCAAATCCAAACCATAGGCATATATCATACCGCCTTTAGTTTCCACAGAGCCGCCACCGGCAGCGCCAAGGCTGCATTCCGGAGAAAGAATCCAGTTCTCGGCCAAATGTACGTCATACCCAATTCCCAACATACCAACAGCGAATCCGGCGGCATCTCCGCCCATGACAGTTTGTGCGTTTCCAGCGAGATACCACTGATTCCCAAGCAGTAGATCAAATGATGTTTCATTCATAATCGGAGAAGCAGTCCGTCCGGAACCGGACATCCGAAAATCGGAATTGGCGACATGCAGAGTTAGTCCCGTAGCAAATCGCCATTCCTGTTTGTGGCGTTGCTCGAACTTTGCACGTTCAAAAACCCGTGTAAGGTGCAGAGAGGGTATTATCGCACTGACATCACCAGAAACCGAATGCTTATAAGCCATACTCAATTCAATGTCAAAGTGTTTACTTAGCGGACATGCAAGACCACCACCGACCTTTCCAAAAAGTCCGGCACCGGTATCAACCTGACCGCCGCCACCAAAACCTATCGAAGTTTCACCATATACAGATACCGAGTCAACAGAGAGTCTTCGACGTAACCCGCCAAGCACCTGCATATACCCTTGAGCCCCCTGCGCGGCACCGTCAGCCCCCAATATGGCCTCAAACTTATCTGAAATCAAAAAAGCAGCTTCCGCCCCAACTAAAGTTACATCCGATTAAGGATGCCCGTCACGGTCTTTGGAATCGGTAAACAGCATCCTTTGCGATCGCAAAGCGGCCCTGCACAACCTGGGATAATCTGCGGCACCTATTTTCCAATCATCCCCTCCGAACGCATAATTTATCCCACCGGACAAAGCCCAATCCGAGATAGGAGCACCGGTAATACGCACATGTGAGATCCCCAGGTCAAGACTGAATGAATCACTAAAGCCATATCTTAAACCGCTGTAGGGACGCGACATAAACCCGTCGCCGCCCACCTGATAAGCTCCCCCGCCGCCCCCCAAAAACAGAGAAGAGTATAGCGAAAGGCGCCTGTTCAACGGTATGTTGTAGCTTAACTCGTATCCCCAAAAGAAAGCTCCACCGGCATCCCCAAATGCTGAAGAATAAAAACCTTGCCCGATAGCCAGGTTGGGTAACACTTCAATGCCGTAAGAAACATAATGCAGTCCCTCGATCGTAGTTTGTGGATTGTTAAGAACATCCACGCCGGATCGCAATTCGAAACTCCGTGCGATTCCGGATAGAGTAACTAATATAAGAAATGCATTAAAGCAACTCTTAGATAATTTGTTAACTGCAATCAATAAAGCATCATTATTTGGCGGCATTCGAGCATCAGGAATAATTGTTGGAAATTTTCAGCTTTATACGTGAGTTGAATTTCAAACTTTACTCTACACGCGAACATGCGCAAGTAAAGGTCAATTCAAAAAACATCACGAGCCGGGAACTACCTCACACGGCGGGGTTCTCGACAAAATCGCCCCGGCAATCTTTAAGGTAGTTAAGCGCCCTGACCTGCCCACTCATTTCCAGTTTACCTTTCATAACCGGGTCATGCCACCCCTCGATGTCGATACTACCCTTAAAATTTGCCGCTCTCAAGTCGGAAATAATATCTGTCCAGTTGCTATCCCCATAGCCCGGTGTGCGATGATAGGCAAACGGAGGAACTGCTTGTGTTTTCCCCGGCAAAGCGACATCTGCATGCATTGAAGAGTGCACACCGTAAGTGCGAACAACGTCCCAATGTATTGTAGCGTCTTTCCCATGGACGTGAAAGATTTTATTCGCCCATTTTCTGAGCTGAGGCATAGGATCAATCAAACTGACCATTTGATGGCATGGCTCCCACTCAAGCCCTAAATTGTCGGCCGGTACGGCATCGAACATCATTTCCCAGGCAGTGGGGTTATGCGCGATATTCCAATCGCCCGAGGCCCATGTGCCGCCCATATCACAATTTTCAAAAGCAATTTTGACCCCCTTCTCATCAGCCAGTTCCGCCAAAGGTGTCCATATTTCTTTGAATCTGGAAATACTTTCATCAATTCTTTTGCCCCGTACACGACCGGTGAAGCCGGAAACAATGTCACAATTAAAAAGATGTGCATTCTCGATGCATTTTTCCCATCCTTTCAACGTTTCCTTATCTTTAGCTTCAGTTTCAAGAGGGTTACCAAAAATACTAACCGTCGAAATAACGGCATCAGTGCCGTCGAGTACGGCGTTTACCTCATCCGCTAATTGAGGAAAATCAATATCCTCACATGTCTGCCAAAACGTAATGCTGAAAGATTCGAACCCATGTGGCAGAATTTGGGCGATATATGAAGGCGAGTCCATCCCTACGTTGACAAGAGTGCCGATACGAATGTCCTTTTCAATACAAGAGTCAGAAACCATATGACTATTCTCCATTATAAGACTGGTTAGTGTGAACAATATCTATTCGCAAATTTCAGTGAATCCCGTAACATCATTGTGATCAAGCTACTTACTTTATAATATTCTAGCAATTTTGTCAAAATACAAACACTGACAATCATTACAAATTGAAAATTCCTGTTTTCATAACCCGAACATTTCACGCGTATTCAGTGGTGCATATGGCAAATGTCAAACGCCGCTGTCTCCCTATACTGCAAGTGCAGACATTTGGCGCAGATGCGCCGCTAAATACGCGCCCGGCAGGGTAAACCGCCGTTCGGAGGCGCGGAGTTATAGCTATTTTGCATTGCGTCCTTGCGGCTTTGCGTTGTCTTCGTTCATATCATGCGCTTCCATGCTTCTTCCCCACCCACCACGAAAACACGCCTCTAAGCATTATCCAGCCTCGTTTTACGGCGCACATCAAACGTTACATGGCTTACCTCGGTCCGACCACAATGGTCCTCAACGGTCCATAGCCGGCTGTAAAAACTCTGCAAGGAAATCTACGCACTCTGACTGAACACTTCCTTGCCGTCTTGGGAATTTGCAGCCAGCGTCCGGAAATCGCAGGCAAGCCGCAGAGGCGTAAAACAAAATGAGCCTCAATGAATAATTTTGTTTTTTCGTTTGGTTTTGATCGGATGTTGAATTATAATTATGTACAGTCAATTTGCTTTTTCGGTAAATAGTATTTGTGTCAAATTGGAGGTTTCTATCATGTCGACGACCATGAAAAAAGATGAAGCACACCGGATTGTTGAACACATGCCACAGGATGCCACGTGGGACGATCTGATCCACAAAATTTACGTACGTGAGGCAATTGAGCGGGGCATGGCCGACAGCGAAGAAGGCCGCGTCAGGGACGTTAAAGATGTGCGCGCTAAATATGGTTTGCCGGAATGAAAGTTAACTGATGGACAAGGGCGATTGAGATGCGAATAATCAGAAGGCACGGCGGCGGCGCCGCCCTCTTGGTACGTACTTGGTTGCATATAATCACATTTTTTTAATATGTGGTGTTCAAATTCTTCTCTTTTCTGGACGACTTCACGAACTGGATCGTGCGTAATACAGTGTCCGGTTTTTCTGTGTTGCCATGACCTTATCCCCATAATTAACGCATGCCATTTGTGTGGCATTCAATCGGCACTTCAGGTCATTATAGGCAATACTGCGCAACAGTGCAAGTGAAAAGAAAAAGCCCTCTCAGGCGCTTGAA
>PUNP01000157.1 GCA_003551785.1 Candidatus Brocadiaceae bacterium
GGCTGATAATGCAAAACTTATAGCCTATGCTCCGAGTTTTTCGCGTCTTGAAGTGGCGCCGGAACACAGAGACGAACTTGTGCGTTTGCTTGGCCGGTTTGATGCCATTGCAGCGCGGGAAAAGAGCGGCAAAAAAAATGTCGATGATTTAACGGATGCTAACGTGCCGATAGTGGCAGACCCAACGCTGCTGCTTGAGGAAAACGACTATACCGCCGCTCTGAAAAAGCCCGTTAGAAGCATTCCTGACGAATATATATTTCTTTATAATCTTGAAAGCTCAAAAAACTTTGCACAGGTAGTTCAGAGGGTATCTGCAGATACCGGCCTGCCGGTGGTTGCAGCAGGTTATCCCCTGATTAAAGGTGCTGTAAAAGCTTTCAATGCCGGGCCCGGAGAATGGCTGTGGCTGATGAAGAATGCACGGTATATTTGCACAAACTCTTATCATGGCGTTTTGCTGTCCATTATCTTCAAAAAGACTTTTTTTGCCTTTCCGAGGGAATACAGCAACAGCAGGCTGGAAACTATACTTGATATTGCCGGGCTTAAAGATCGATTTGCCCGGGATAAAAACAACATCCCTTCTTACGAAACGCCGCCTTATGAAAGCGTATATGAAAAACTTGGCGGTTTTATCCGTGAATCGCGCGATTTTCTGAGGAAGGCTCTTTCGAAAGCCAGCGGCTAACCCGCATATTTCATAAACCAACGGCTTAAAATAGTATAACAACATGGCAATCAATAGGTTTAGTAGCGTTTTCTGGGTAGCGAGGATTTAACAGTGTGTACCTGAGCTGTTAAAACGGCGGTTTACTTGACGGCAGCAGGCAGGCTGGAAACGCGTCAAAAGAGGGGTGACCCTGAAAAAACACATGGCGGCACTGTGCAGCGGTTTCCTTGAAATAAGGACAGTTCTGCGCTATAATGACTTAAACAAAGGAATGTGTTCTCAGTCCTATATGTTTTTCTGAATGATTACAGGTGTTTTAATGGTTGACTTGCTGAAAAACATCATTGCCGACTTTCATGCCCGCCGGCTTCCGACCGGGATCGTCGCCAGGGAACTTGAATTGCCACATGTCAGCGGGAAAATCCTTTCTGTAATCGGACCGCGTCGAGCCGGGAAGACTACCTTCCTCTATTCACTCATCCAAAATGCCAGAGAAGAGGGTAAAGACCCTGCTGAACAGGTTTTTATCAATTTTGAAGACGAGCGTTTCAATTTTTCAACCGAATCCCTTCAGGGGATCATCGATGCGTATCAGCAGATGTATCCCCGAAATAACATCGAAGATGTCGAATTTTATTTTGATGAAATACAGGAAGTGCCCGGATGGGAAAAATACTTGCGCCGCATGCAGGATAGCGTCAGTCAGAAAATCTTCATAACCGGTTCGTCCGCCAAACTGCTCAGCAGAGAAATTGCCACGCAACTTCGCGGAAGAACACTTCCAAGCACTCTTTTGCCCTTTTCATTTCGTGAACGATTGAGGTTTTTTGATATCGATCCTGACGACGTCCATACCACCCAAAATCGCAATCGCATTATCGGACAATTTGACGCTTACCTGGAACGTGGCGGATACCCGGAGACGTTCAATACCGATGAGGATAGCTTTGTTCGCATCATCCAGGAATATGGAGACGTTCTGATCTATCGCGATGTTGTTGAGCGCCATCGCCTGAGTAACACCCATGTGGTCAGAGAGTTTATGCTACGCCTTTTCAGCAGTAACACCAAGCAAATATCCATAAATAAAATATATAACTCATTCAAAAGTTTAGGGTTGAAGTCGAGTAAAGACACAATGTACTCACTGTTAGACCACTTTACCGACGCATTCGCCGTGTTCGCGATTAAACGCTATGACCGCTCCCCGGCACGCCGTGCCCAAAGCATGAGCAAAATATATGTTAATGACCCCGGCTATACGACCGCCTACCAACCGTCCTTCTCGGCCGACTTCGGTCAGAAATTGGAAACTGTTGTTTTTCTGGACCTGGTTCGGAGATATCGGGATATCTTTTATTTTTCCAATAACGGGCGGGAATGCGATTTTGTTGTCACCGACCGCGGAGCAGTTAAAGAACTCATACAGGTGTGTTATGAGCTTAACGAAAATAATCGCCGTCGGGAGATCCAGGGGCTGGTTTCCGCTATGAAGTCATGCAAACTCAATCGCGGCATTTTATTGACCAGAGAACAAGAAGAAAAGATTGAAACTGAGGCCGGAGTAATTCAGGCACAGCCCGTATGGAAATGGCTTCTGAGTTAAAATCCGCGGAAAAGTTCAGTGATGTAAGTGTTTGCTGAAATATGAATTAGAAATTAGAAATCAGGAATGAGGAATTAACGGCAACGACAGTTTAAGCTGATGAGTTGATGAGTTGATAAGTTGTTAAGCTGATAAGTAACGGCAACGACAAACGGCAACGGCAGAGAGTCGAGTAGCAGCATTTGCCGTCAGGCCCGTAGGGCCGTTTCATTAATAGCCCGAGGCGCAAGCCCCGGGAACAGGGGGCATGACAACAAAAAGAGCCCCGCAGGGGCGATTCAAAAGGTTATACGTCACAGGCCAACATCTTTCTTGAGTCGCCCCTTCGGGGCTCATAGCAGGGTGGCGTTCGGTTTCCCCGGGTTCCCTTCGGTCACCCGGGGCTATGAATCAGTCGCCCCTTCGGGGCTGTGATGGTGGTGCGGACTTCTCTGGTGCAGATGTGGCAGAAAGCAAACGCCGACGCTTTTTTGTAAAAAAGCTTTGCAAAAAACTCTGCCGTATAAAAGAAAAGTTTTTTGTCCTACTTTTTTTCAAAAAAGTAGGCGCCGCCAGGCAGGCAGACTGGGCAAAAAGATTTAATTTCTAATTCCTGAGTCACATTCACCATTCCCAATTCCGGCTTATCCGTATTCTGCCCATATGAATTTCAAAACAGACCAGATAACTGTCAACCCCTCAAAACACAGGTGCTGCGGGTGTTTTGCCTGTTACAATATATGCCCTGAGTCGGCGATAGACATGCCTCTGAATGCCGATGGTTTTTACGAGCCTGAAATCGACAGCAAAAGCTGCACTTCATGCGGTCTTTGCATAACAGTTTGCCCGGAGATTCAGGCTAAAAACCGTAATAACGCAAGACAAAACGATAAACTGCCGGCAGTTTACGGCGCATGGTCGACTGATGATTCAGTCAGACTGAAAAGCTCATCGGGAGGCGTCTTTTCCGTTCTGGCCAACCGGGTCATAGAAGAAGGAGGCGCCGTTGCCGGATGCGCGTGGGATGAGCATATGACGCCCTGTCATAGACTGGCCCGAAGCGCCGGGGAAATGTGGAAAATGCGCGGATCAAAATATATTCCAAGCAAAGTGGGATATATTTACCGTGAGACTTTAGATTTTGTCCGGGAACGGGGAAAACCTGTTCTTTTTTCCGGTACTCCGTGTCAGATTGCAGCACTTAATCAGATCGCCGGCGAAAAGGATATGGAGCTGATTACGACCTGCGAGGTGATATGCCACGGGGTGCCGTCTTTGCGCATGTTCAGGTCCTATCTGAATACGCTTTTCGACGGAGAGAGAGTCGTAGAATATTCTTTTCGCAGCAAGGAATGCGGATGGATTTCGCTGCGGGCAGTTTCGGAGTCCGGAGAAAAATACAGTGCCCCTGCTGGTGAGGACCCTTTCTGCCAATGTTTCTTACTTAACCTGCAATTGAATGACACATGTTACAACTGTTCTTTTCAAGACTGCCCCAGGGAGGCCGATATAAGCCTGGGAGATTTTTGGGGGGCGCCGAAAGAAATATATGACAAAAAAGGGGTTTCCCTGATCGCTGTAAATAACAGCAAGGGGCAGGAACTGCTATCGTCAGCAGCAGAAAGAGGTGAGATAAAGGTGGTAGATGCAGATATCCGGCGGGCTGTATCCAAAAACCCGCGACTCGTGCTCGGCAGATACCGGTGTCGTCCACGCATAAGACAAATATTGCTTGATGGCATTAAAAAAGAAACAGAGTTTAATGAACTTGTGGACAAATGTTATCCTTCCTCTTTCAAGCGTCAGTACAATAGAGTCGTGAACAAATTGTGGCGAACTGCAATGCTAAAATGGCGCGGATTTTGAGCCCC
>PUNP01000175.1 GCA_003551785.1 Candidatus Brocadiaceae bacterium
ACCGTCAGGAGGCGCTCAACATGATTCCCAGCGACCATTTTGTCAGGTTTTACAATGAAGTGTTCAAAGCTCTGGAGGAGTTGGGCCATGAACATCTTGAGGCTTACTGGAAGGAATTGGGACGCGTGCAGACGATGGAACTGGCCGAGAAGTTCAGGAAAGGCGGTCTCCAGGCGTGTTATGATTACTGGATGCGTATCCGCGATGAAGAGAATTGCCGGGGGCGCCTGACGCTTACGGAAACCTATTTCGAGTTCCGGATGGATCGCTGCCTGAGCCTGTCGAAAGTGCTGGATAATGATGCCGAGCCGTGCAGGCTTTATTGTGATCACTGCATGGGCTGGATTCAGCCGGTGATGGAGGCCGCGGGGCTTTATCCCGTCATGGATATGATCTCCCGTACGGAGCCGCGTTGTGTTTTTCGTATTTATGCCGAGCCGGAGTCCGCGCATGAATTCGAAAAAAACGCCGTCCTGCTTTCCAGACCATATCAGGAGGAGTGATTGATGAAACTGGCGACAACGACAGCGGTATTCAGACGATATGCGGACGAGCCGGCCATACAGGTCAGTCTCTTTGAAGGCACCGGTTTCCGGATGCTTGACCTGAACTTGTACCGCAGTATCTATCCGGAGTCGCCCCTGCTGGACACTGCATGGGCTGCTTGACAGCGGCTATCAGGGTTGTTTTACTTTTGAGGCCGGTAATGTTCTCAGAGACGGCGCTGTCTGGCCGAACTTTCGACGTGAATGGCATTATCAGGGAAAAAAAGTGACAAGGCTGATGGATGTTCCCTTGGGACTGAAGCGTCAGTCGGTAGGGTTGCTGTATGAGATTGGCAAGCATATACTCCAGGAATACGATTGTTTTGAATTTTGAGATTTTTGATAAGTTTTTTTCTTTAATACTGAGTCTGTTGCACAATCCATGACCGTCGCTGTATGTTGCAGGTTATAAGTCTTGTAAGTCCTATATGTTGTATGCTTTGAGCAGGGATCGAGAATTGTTCAACAGGCTCTACTTACATAATGGAGAAAATATGATGGAACGTTATATTGCCGTTGATAATGTATGTGCATGGCCGAATCTGACGTTATTGAACAACGGGGAGATCATCGCCACGATATTCAACCAACCCTGTCATGGGAAATGGGAAGGCGATGTTGAGTGTTGGGCAAGCAGTGACGGGCGGTTCTGGGAGAAACGGGGCGTCGCAGCACCGCATGAACCCGGGACGAACCGCATGAACGTTTCCGCCGGGAAAACTTGGAATGGCGACCTCCTGGTCATTGCCTCCGGATGGGACAACCGACCTCGCCGTCCGGAACCGGCACCCATTCTGTTTCATGACGAATACAAGCAGCCGGAAGGTACCGGTTTCGGTGAAAGCAACACACTGACCCCATGGCTCTGCCGTTCGGCGGACAACGGGAAAAACTGGCAGCGATCTGAAATGAAAACTCTGCCCGACGGGATGGAAGAAAAAGTGATACCTTTTGGCGATATCATGCGGGGACCGGAGGAGAATATGCTCGCCGGGACCTGTTACAGGGCCGGGAAAGTCTGGTTCATGGTGAGCCGTGACGATGGCCGAGGCTGGCCGGAATATGACCTTATTGCCGAGGGATATAATGAAACCGATGTGCTGCACCTCGGCGAAGGACGCTGGCTGGCGCTGGCCCGCTCCGCAGCAAAAGACGGTATGGTTACGTATCGATCAGTTGATAATGGAAAGACGTGGTCGAGGGAGAGTCTTGTATCACTTGCCAATCAGCATCCCGGCCATCTTCTGAGGCTCAGTGACGGACGGATTCTCATGAGCTGCGGCATGCGGAACACAGGTTGTCACGGAATCACGGCCCGTATCAGCGAAGACGAGGGGAAGAGTTGGGACGGCCCGATTTATCTGGCACAGTACAATTCGGTCGCTGACGGCGGGTATCCGTCCAGCGCCGAGCTTGATAACGGCAAGATCGTGACGGTGTATTATTCGGCATGTACCGCTCACCATCAACGTTATCATATGGGCGCGGTGATCTGGCCATTAAACCATTAATTCCCTATGAAGACCATGTCTTTTTCAAATCGTACCCGCCGTCATGTGCTTTATGCGGCCGTCATTACCCTGATTGCCGTTATCGCGGGCTATACAGGTGTTCTCCCGGTTTTCCGCAGTCATCTGATGCGTTATCTTGAGATTGGTGATGACCGGTTCGGGCTTCTTTTCAGCATCGGATCTGTAACTGGCATGAGCAGTGTGTTGTTTGGCGGTCATTTGATCGACCGCTGGGGTCCAAGGCCGGTCATGCGTTTATGCCTGAGCGGCTTGGGGTGCGCCATGCTGCTGGTGGGGGTAGCCGGCCCGCGTTTTTCCGTCTTTATGTTTGCTGTGGGTGTCTCGGGCATGTTCAATCAACCGCTTTTCATTGCGATCAGCGCGTATTTGGGTAAACTTTTCCCGAACCATCGGCGGCGAATAATTTCGTTGAACATGGCAACCAAGAGCGGTGGCGGACTGATGTTTCCGATCGCAGCCGAAGCGCTTCTGTATGTGACAGTACGCTATGAATCGGTGACTTTTGCACATATTTTGCATTACCCTTTTCTGCTGGTGGGGGCTTTGCTGTTGGGCGGTAGTTTTGTTTACCGGAAACGGGGGAAGACGCAGAAAAAATCTGCTTCAGGTCCCGACCGGACTTCCCGTGGGTGGTGGAAGGATATTCTTTTGCCGTGGCATTCATTAATACTGGCCGTTTTAGTCGCATTACACGGAACGGCTGACAGTGTGCTGTGCGTGTGGATGCCACGATTTCTTGAAGGCGACTCATTTCCAACGGTTGTTTTCGCTCCCGGATTGGTGTTGTCAGGAAGGGCTCTTTCCTACATTCTTGCGCGGGCAACGTTGGCAGTGCTTCCGGACCGGGTTGGTTCACGCGGTTTCCTTGTTATCCCCGGCCTTATCGGTGGAAGTCTCCTTATTCTGAGCATCCTTTCGCGTTGCTTTGTACTGACGGCTGCCGGATATGTTGTAGGCGCCTTCTGCTGGTCGTTCGAATATCCGGCGATTGTCAGTACACTAATGCGATTTGAAAGGCGCCGGTTCGGCATGGCTATGGCTTTGTCGGGGCTGATAAGCGGTCTCTGCATATTTTTATTGATGAACACGGTGGGGATACTTACAATGCGGCTGGGGGAGGCGCAGATGGGAATGGTCATGCTCCTGCCCGCGAGTTTATTTATGGTTGTTGGAATCGGCGGAGGCGTATGGATTATACTTTTTGAAAGAGGAGAGAGAACGTCATAACATAACTACAGGAGAAAGTCACATAGCAATGAATAGTGATGATAAAGTATTAACAATCGGGGACCGACTGGAACTTTTCGTTAAAGTTATATGGAATCGCTCAGGTGTGCCAACGATTTCATTGAGCGGACTGGCCCTCACACTGTCGGTTGCCTTGATCACGTGGGGAGCGGCGGTGTTCGCCGATGAACAGGAGGCCGCCGAGCCTGTGCAGATCGGCGACCGACTGGAACTGTTTGTTGATACGCACCTTGTCAAATCGATGGATAACACAGAGCTGCGCCTGCGTCGTCCGCACCCGGCGACCGCATCGGGTGGGCCAAGCGGGGCTTATATGACAGTCATTCGCGATGGTGACCGTTTTCTCGGCTACTACCGCGCGGTGGCTCCCGATTACGACGGGCCCCGCCGGGACGGCCACCCCGGTGAGCGCACATGCGTGGTGAAAAGCGCCGACGGCATCCATTGGGAGACCCCCGACCTCGGTACAGAAGAAGATATGGGCTACCCGAACGTGCTCAGGGAGATTGAGCCGCCCCGGACGCACAATTTTTCCCCGTTTCTCGACACGCGTGATGGGGTCCCTGATAATGAACGTTTCAAAGCGGTTGCAGGCGTCAGGCGCGGTGGAGGGGTCCACGTTTTCGCTTCGGCAGATGGCCTTATCTGGCATCTGCTGAGTGACGAACCGGTTTTCCGCGGTGGTAATCTCGACTCACAGAATGTCGCTTTCTGGTCGGAAACCGAGGGACGCTACGAGCTCTACTATCGGAAACACAATCGTCCCCGAACGGTTGACCGTATCGTTTCCGAAGACCTTCTGG
>PUNP01000496.1 GCA_003551785.1 Candidatus Brocadiaceae bacterium
AAGTTGATGCCTCAAAGTGGTTGGGGGTTTTGTATTCTGCATCAAGGTTCCATATAATCCTGTTTAAAAGCATGATGAACTGTGGCAGTAGATTCGATCCAAGCTTAATGGTTACCGAAAATTGCTTCTAAGCGCTAACCGCGGACAACCCACTCTACAATTGCGAGTTTCCTTCTGAGCGGAAAGGTGTTTATTCTCAAACATCCCTGTCTCTTGATCATGCTTATCCCTTCTAATCGAATATAATTGGCGAATTTTGTCTGCTTACAGGATAATTTCCTGAGGGCCTGTTGGAGCAAAAGTTTGGCGGTTGGCACGCTTCTAAGGAGGGATGACACCCCAAATCGATGTTAACAAGTGAGATTAAGATTATCGAAGGAGGGTAATTATATCAGATGAAAGGCAACAATTTTGTTTGTGTACAAACTCTTTTTTTGCTAATATGGTTTAAATAAATATTTCCCAGCTTTGTATGGTCTCCGAATTAGAAAACATCAAAAAGGGGCAATTCGTTTTTTTTGAGGACAGCATCAATGAATAAGATTAATTCCCTATCAATTAAGAAATTCCGCGGGCTTAGAAGCTTTGAGTTGACTGATTTGAAGCGCGTAAACTTGCTTGTGGGAGACAATAACTCCGGTAAAACTTCCGTTCTGGAGGCAATTCAGTTATTTGCTTCCAAGAACAACATTTTCCCCTTATTTCAAATATTGAAGAGACGCGGGGAGATAGAATTAGATAAAAACACCCCTCGATTGCGTTCTCCCCAACCTAAAATGGATGTCCGGCATCTCTTTTATGGCCACGATATAGACTTACAAAGCAAGATAGAAATAACTTCGAGCCCCTTGAATAGCAGGAAGAAACCCCCAAAATTCTGTATGTACACTGCAATGTCTGAAGGAGAACAAGAAAATTTTGAAACAATGTCTCTATTTGAAGAAGAAACTGAATTGGATGATATGGGATCGAATATCCAGTTAAATCTTTCTTGGGGAAATGACAAAAACAAAATAGCTATCCCACTTGATATCAATGGATGTATTGCATCATCTGTCAATCTTAAAAGATACCATATTGTGAAATCTGAGACTCCCTCTGAGGTGAAAAGTATTTTTACGGGCGGAGTTCAGGTCAGAGATGTTGTTGAAATGTTCGAAAAAGTTGTTTTGACTAAAGACGAGGACCTTGTATTAAAAGCCCTTCGAACGATAGACCCGGGAATTGAAAGATTGGCTACCGTTGCTAATGTAAATGTAAGTGATTATTCACCTTTACAAGGCGTTCGACGAGGTGGGATTGCAGTTAAGTGTAAAGGAATTGACAGGCGTATTCCGATCGGTAGTATGGGAGATGGCATGTGGAAAATGTTAGCGCTTGCGCTTGCTCTGGTCTCTGCTAAAAACGGCATTCTGCTTGTCGATGAAATAGACACCGGTCTTCACTATTCAGTAATGAAGAAAATGTGGACATTAGTGGATCGAGTTTCCGAAAAACTTAAAGTTCAGGTTTTTGCAACTACTCATAGTATGGATGCCTGGACAAGTTTGGGAGGGGTTGCCGAAGAAAGTGGTGATGTGACAATTCAGAGAATTGAACCTGAGAAGGAGAAGTCCGTCTCCTATACTAAGGATGAGATTATAGCTGCTGCGAAATATGGAGCCGAAGTGCGATGAGTAAAAAAGATTGTTGCAATAATCCTGAAAAAATACTGCTTGTGGAGGGCTTTACCGAGCAGCGAGTCATACCTGAACTGGCAGAAGCCAACGGAATCGAGTGGGAAAGAGATGATAAACATTGCGTATGTATCGAAGAATCTGGCGGATTTGCGAACATGGTACAACCAGGCTTTTTAAGTGTTAAATTGAAACAATCCAATGTTAGGTGCGCTGGGATAATTGCCGACGCCAATAGTGATGCAGAGAGTAGATTTGAAAGTATCAAAAATCGGTGTAAAAGAGATTTCCCTACTCTTCCTGAAAAAATAGAACCCGATGGTTTGATTCGTCAAAATACGGAGGGGAAGAAACTCGGCATCTGGCTAATGCCGGATAATGAGTCACATGGGATGTTGGAAACCTTTCTTACTTACCTTATCCCTTCTCAACAAGATAAATTGGTTAAATATGCAAAAGAGGCACGGGACAAAGCTAAGGATATGGGGGCTCCCTTCAAAGATAAACACAAAGATAAGGCTCATATCTATACTTGGTTAGCATGGCAAGATGAACCCGGAAGGCAACTCCATCAAGCGGTAAAAGAAAAAGTCCTGGCCCCAAGGTCTCCTTACGCTGATCTTTTTTTGAGATGGTTCAGAAATTTATTTGAAGTATGAATATCTTCAAGTCATACATAACGAAAAGAGAAACAGCAACATGAGAATTATTTCCGTACGACGCCCCCGCAAAAAGGAGGTGGAGCTTTATAAAAGCTGAAGAATTCGACCAAAAATTTGATTCCGTTTGCTCCGGGGGCGGCCCTCAATACACAGTCTAATAAAAATGACATGAGGTGTTTTCAGCTCCATCCATACGAATGTCGGATCCTGCTTTAGGTCTTTTCCATAGCCCGCGAAGCGGGCTATGGGACCGGATAAATCTTATACGGCGACATACAGTGTTTCTTTTATGCGTTTTTTCTCGGTTTCCGGATCGACTTCCTGCAGGTACTCCACTGCCACCAGATCATCGCCCCTTTTTAAAATTCGCCAGCCGCTTTTCTGTGAATTATTTTACCTCTTTTTAACCTCATAATATTGGGAAAGTTCATTGAGGATGTCTGTTACAGTAATATCCCGTATGCCAAATGCACGAAGATCGATTTTTTCACTTGCCAGTTTATCAAAGGCGATTTGCATGTCAGCCTTTATTTCTTTGGAAATAGGGAATATTGATTGAGGATCCAGAATAGTGAAGAGCCGGAATATGTCTCCTCTTACCATTTAAACACCGTTAGCAGATGTTTCAATTCGCCTTGAACACGTTCATCATTTTCGCCTTCATCAGGGGAACTTAAATATAAAGACAGAGGGTCTGCTATTCCATCAATGCTAAGAACCTTGGGATCATAGCGCCAGATTTCAAATTCAAAGGCCGCAAGCTCTTTAGAGACGTCGGGGATGATTCGAAGGTTTTTATCTTTCTGAAGAGATTTCCACTCTTTTCTTGATAATGCGCGAACTTTCCTTGCGGGCGAAGCGATCATTGTAAGTTCCGCAAGCGCACAAAGACCCGCTACCGTACCAATATCCACATCAATATTTTCGACAAATACTCTTTTCTGTACTGGTGATTTTAGATAAGGCAATGCTCTCTTCCAAAGAGTCTTTCGGTCTTCCTTGAAATAAATTTGTTTTTCACGCCAATCCTGTACAACATCAATGAGCTCGACATCTATCAACGAATCAATAGCACGGCTCATTGTCATTTTACTTGTGTTAAATACGCCTGCAAGGTTAGTGGCAGTCCAATTATCTATTTCAGGTTTGCGAAGCAAATAAGCCAAAAGCACAAGTTGTGCCGAAGGGCTTAGTGTGTCTTTTTTACTGCGTGCTTTCTTCAAATGTTCCTGAAAATCTATCCCGAGGTCGGGAAGATAAAGCTGACTTCCAGGCACAATAAAAGGAATTTTGCGTTCTACCAGTCGTTTACGATTATATGCTTCTATTGACTTAAAACCAAAAATTGCGGGTAGCCCAATACGATCTTCAAGCCATCTAATATGTTTTGCGATTGTAGCAGGAGAAGTTTCTACATTTTCTCTTTCCCATAACAATAAAAAACTGTGATCTAACAGTTTTAAATTTGAGAGTATGTAATTATTCTTAATTATGTATGGGATTGATTCAGAATATGCCTTGTCAGAAAAGGTTGGCCGCAAGGCCAACGCTTTTTCCAGATAAGCAATTATAGCTTTTTTGGGAGGTTTATCCTTTTTCATAACATGTCATTAACGCCTATATTGCTCACTAACATGCCGAGTGTTAATGAGCAATATATATGTTACTGAGTTTGTAGTATTTGTGCTAAACCAGAATATGAAACACCGCGCCTGCATATCTCTTTGCGAAAGTGGAAGTATGCTCGATTAAATAGTAAACCTCAAAATCCTTTTGAACTAATT
>PUNP01000411.1 GCA_003551785.1 Candidatus Brocadiaceae bacterium
CAGCGCCGTCCATGGGCGCAATATCCAAAGGTCCCCGTTGCACAATTATATATCTGACAGCACGATAGTGCATTTTGAAAAAAGACTCGACACAACTACCAAGCTTGATATCGGAGGCACCGGCACTATTGCTTGGAGTCCGAAATATACCTTTGTGCCCGCTCCTTGGTTTGAAGACTACTACGTGTTTTCCGGTATGGGCGACATCTGGTTCGCCTGTAAAATGAAAGAGTGGGGATATCCTATCTATTCATTCCCAAGACATGAAAATTGGATGACCTCCTGCCCGGGCCTGAACACCAGTCTGTCCATGCAATATAAATTGGGCACAGATCATCATTGCAAGCATCTTAATAATTATGAATGGGATGCGTGCAGGCAAAGTCCTTATAACATAAATCAAAAACCAAAGAAATATGAAACCCCGGAAAATAGAGATCGCAATAAAAATAGCTCGCGAAGTCGGGCTAACAAAGATAGAGGTGAATACCGTTCTGAACATGTTCATGGACACCATCATTGAGCTATTGAGAGAAGGGAAAGATGTGGAGCTCCGCGGTTTTGGCAATTTCAAGATCGTCAAAAGGAAATCCCGCATCGGACGGAACCCGCGCACCAACACGGCATTGCAAATAACGGGAAGGTATGTGGTGTGGTTTAAGCCCTTCCCTGCCATGAAAAGAGCTGTAAACGACTCCTTCAATGAATAAATGGTCTACCTGGATAAGCGGTCCGGGGAGATGTTTACTGTTTATGTGCTTGAAGATGTTGTAATCAAATTCCCAAATAAGAGGCCGAGAAAAAAAATCCTTGATATCATAAAGATACACGAGGATCTGGAATCGCTGTCATTTATACCACCCGTGTGGACTGTAAAGCACGAAGACATACTTGTATTGATCCAGCGAAGAGCCCCGGGGGAAAGCATAAAAGAAATCGGGAAGCTGTCTTACGCCGAAGCCAATTTGTATAAACTGTTTAAACAAATAGTGTGCGAGTCGGCGCTAAGGCTTAACTATAAGGCGGGAAACTTGTCGGCCTCCAATATTTATTACGACAGAAAAACAGGATCGTTTTCACTTGTTGATATTCATAGTTTTGAAAAAATATGAAACTCTGGCACTTCCAACAGACAGCAAAAAATGATTTGCGCGAAGCTTTAAGAAAGGACAATAACGTTCTTCTTATCGCCCCAACCGGGAGTGGAAAGAGCGTATTGGCTGCGAGCATACTCAAAGCGTTTAACGATAAGGGAGGGAAGATATTAATAATCGTAGACAGGGATCAACTGATTTCGCAATGGATCGATCATTTGCGAAATGTCGGGATCCGCCCAGGTGTTATCAAACACGGATTTACCCCGGATCCGCTCAGGAAAGTACAGTTGGCTACATGGCAGTCTCTCAACAACAGAAGGAAACCGCCGGCCGACATGGTGATGATTGATGAGGCCCATGAATGGCTGGATGCGCAAAAGAGACTGATCAAAAGCTATAAGAAGTCTTTTTTTATAGGAATGACGGCAACACCATGGAGAACAGACGGTCAATCACTTGCCGAGGTCTACGCTGATACCGTGACCGCTTCTACGCCTGCAAATTTAGTCCGTGAGGGCTTCTTAGTGCCGAGCCGACCCTTCATACCGTCTACAGGCGTTGCAGACGTTTCTGGCGTAAACATAGGCTCGCATGGCGATTTCATAGAATCAGACCTTGAACAGGTCATGCTTGATAAAAAAATAGTCGGTAACGCCGTCGAACACTACCGGGAGCATGCCAAAGGGATGATCGGCTTTGTTTATGCCGTAAATAAAAAGACGGCCCGTTTGATACAGGATGAATTTAACCAGGCAGGCGTCCCTTGTGGCTTGGTGGTGGATGATACGCCGACAGAGGAGCGGATTCGACAGATCAGCCAGTTAAGGTCCGGGAAGCTGAAACTGATTAGTAACGTCTATATCTTCGTCAAAGGCACCGATGTCCCGGAATTACAGGTGATGATCGACCTGTGCCCGACAAATTCTATCACAAAGTACCTGCAGATGGCGGGAAGATTTGCGAGGATCCATCCCGGGAAAAAATGCTTCCTGCAGCTGGATCACGCCGGCAATCTAAATCGTCATGGGCTGTACGATTCCGACCGTGACTATGAGTTGGATCCCATTGGAGGCGGCCCAAGGACAACAGAAAGGGCAGCATCGGTAAAGATTTGCCCGGATTGCTTTCTGGCTCTTCCGGCCGCGACGCCGCAGTGCCCCAATTGCAACCATGTCTTTTCCAGTAATAGCAGGGATATTGAGAACGTCGAAGGCGAACTCGAAGAATTAATACATGAATCTATATATGTTTATGTAACCGGGAAAATCGGGACGTATGAGACGCAAGGTATCCCGGTATCATTGGTTTTGGGAAACGATGTTTTTGTGGACGGAGAGCATAAAATAAAGAGAATCGGGGACGATTATTTCTATTATGTAAAACGGATAAGGACAAAGGATCACCGCGAAGCTGTCCGGTACCTTCTTTCATGCAATACCGGCAGTAAAAAGCACAACCAATACATTGCTTGGTTGCGATATGCAGAAAAAAAGAAGTATAAAAAAACCTGGGCCGTGTGGCGTTTTAAAAGAGTGTTTAAACATTACCCGCCTAAAATATTAAATGCCTGATGAGACAAGAAGAGCTAAAGATCCAGCAGAAAATCATGATGGCCGTCGGGAAAAACTACCCTGCCAGGGTAAGATTGTTCCGAAATTTCGTAGGCACAGTCTACAGCCCGGCCATTGTCGAAGCGCTCAGAAGGCTTTTGTTTTCCGGGAAACTCAAAGAAGCCCAAAAGATGGCTAAAAAAATCAAGCCCATGCGCATAGGGGTAATAGGTAGCCCTGATCTTCAAGGGTTTATTCATATATCGGGTCGTCTTGAATACTTGGGCGTGGAGGTTAAAGTCCCGGGCGGACAGCAGCGGAAAGAACAAAAGAAGTTTCAAGAAACGATTGAATATTTTGGAGGGCATTACTTATTATGTGATGGAGTCGATGATGCCATAGAAAAGATAGAAAACATTTTAAAGTAGGAGGTTTGTCGGATGGAGGCACTGCAAATCAGTTTGCATAGGAGTGATATCCCTTGGTTCCAAGCGTGGTTAAAGACCGAGCGGCCATGTGCATGGAATCACAAGGACGAAATATGCCGCCATTTTTTATTCTATGAGGACAGCGTAAACCTGGACGAGCTAAAGGATCGCATAGAGCAGGCGGCCAGCCAGGCCGGCAAAGAGGTTATGGCTTTTAAGACTAAGAAAAAGGTCTACGTCTGCCAGAAGTGTGGCGAACAGCAGCGGATAAAGGGGCTATCCTATGTCGAATCGTGCAAGTGCGGGCACGGGGTTTTTGATACCAAGGAGGTTTGATATGGCCGGCTACATAGATTATGGCATAGAGGTTCCGGAGGGCCAGTCGAGCAAATACTCAACAATATGCCCGATATGTAGCTCTCACAGAAAAAAGAAAAACGATAAGTGCCTCACTGTGTATTTTGACGAAGGCAACGAGGGGAAGTTCCATTGCCATCATTGTGGATCTTACGGATACAAGGATTCCGGCTGGTGGTACACCAACCCGGATTACGGTGGATCCGGAGAGTCATCTATGGCACGGGCAATGACATTGCGAAAAAGCGGAGGTGACGGGTCAAGCAGCGAGAAAAAGAATTACAATACACCGCCGGTGCTTCCAGCCCCAGATGAGTCGGAAGAGCTTTACAAAAAGACATATGAGTTTTTTAAAGCGAGGGGGATTTCATGGGATGTTGTCAAAAAGAATGGAATACGCTGGCAGAAAGAAAAGATGCCGAAGGCCAATTGGAGTCCTGTCGGCACTATTCTATTCCCGTACTTTGAAAATGGGAATCTTGTCAATATCAAATACCGGGGTCCCAAAAAAGATTTCAAACAAGTTTCCAACGCTAAAAAAACAGTCTTTGGATATGACGATATAAAAGGCCAGGAAAACGTAGTCATATGCGAGGGGGAGGTAGACAAATTAACGTTCAACGAGGCTGGGTTTTGGAATGTTTGCAGCGTCCCGGACGGGGCGCCGGATCCCAAGAGCAAAGCATATC
>PUNP01000377.1 GCA_003551785.1 Candidatus Brocadiaceae bacterium
ATATAGGTGGAGCCGGGGATGTTGGTCATATAAACAGACTCTCCTGCGGCCCACCGTTCTTCCAGCTCGAGGTTCGTAAAGGGATGTCCGATGCCGGGAAATTCCCGTTCCCAGAGTTCTCGCCCCGTATATACGCACCGGGCGGCGATCGTTTCCACGCCAAGAAATACCTGACGTCCGCCCACAATCTGCGGTCTGGGGCCGCCCGAATGGCGTGGAAGTATATTGTCATGGGTTGGGCCGCCGAACCACAGCAAACCGAGGGGAAGTTTTACGCGCTCATCATGGGAAAGGAGCGTGTTAGCGGCATCATGATACTGATGCGTCCACTGTCCGGCGCCGGTCAGCGGCCCGCTGCGCTTTGCCATGAGATGGTGATTTTTACCGAAAAACAAAAACCTTTTCTCGGATCGTGCCTCGACGTTGACCTGATCAACATCGGCGGCAACGGCGGCTTCCAGGAGTGAATCGAGTTCTCGCGAAGACGATCCCAGCCATGCCATGCCGGTATAGGGACGCAAAAGATCAAGCAGCTCACCCAGCACTTCCTCACGAGGCTCGACGCCCGCCGCGGCAATATCTTCACTCACGACAAGGCTGAAAAGGTAAGGCTGGACCATGAATGTTGACGGGTCCGACTCGATAACGGCCGCACGGCGTCCGTATTTGCCGGCGTTTGAAAGCTCGTCGCGGAGCTCTTGAACCCGGGCCGGGTCTGACTCCACCACCACTATATGCAGATCGCTGCGGATAAGAAGTTCACGTAAAAGATCGCCGCTCCCTGCGCCCGGCATAAGAGCATAGCCGCGGCTGTCGTCGAGTTGCTCCATAATACCCTCGGCGGTCTCCGCCCAGTTTTTTGTATTGGGGATCAGGGCCTGCGGTTGATGCACGTATCTTGCAGGTTCCACCTTTTGCGGTCCGAAACAGTACAAAACCCCCTCTTTGGTGCTGACAAACAGGCGATCATGGGCGGCAAGTTTATAGAAAACCTCACCGTCGATATGATCTGAAAGAGCATTCGCACGGCTTTGGATCATCTCATTGCGATTATACCCCAGCCCCTCGGCATCGACGGCGTAGCCGCCGCCACCTTTGCTGCCACGGAAGGCATATTCAAGCGTGCGGCCGCTGCTGCGATCGAGAAAAACCGGACTCTGCCCGCGTCCGGCGGAGACGACCAGGTGATCATCGCCCGCCGCAATATATCCCTGGGGCGCAAGCCCGCCATAGCCGGAAGCTCCCCCATGCGGTAATTCAACGTAATCAGAACTTGTGGTATCGTTGACCCACTCGACCTCACCGCTTTGGGCATCAAGAGCATAGATAAACACGCCATGCTGCGGCCATATGCCGGCGGCAAAATAGACTTTCCCCTCCTTAATTACGGGCCCGCCGCGTGCGGACCAGAAATTGATAATGCGTTCATTACCCAGCAGACGATGCTCTGAGGGGCCGCCGCGGAACTTCCATACGAGTTCACCGGAGCCGGCCGAAACGCAATACAGATGACCGTCGTCACTAATGAAATACACTTTATTGTCCCAGGCAGCCGGGGCCAGGCGCACCGGCCCATCGGCGTAGTATCGCCACATTTCTTCCCCATCTTCTATGCCGTAGGCCGTTAGACTGTCGTTTACATTGGAGGGAACAAAAATTTTATCACCCATTACGACCGGCGAATACGACACATCAAAATCCAGTTTGCCTCGATGGTCCCACTGATGCTTCCATGCCCGCATCGGTTCGGGAAGTTCCCTGACCCATTGGAGATGGAGTTGGTCTGCAATTTCATGGGGTGTATCTGCTGTGCGCGCGGCATCATAGCGCCACATCGGCCAATCCTGTTCTAAGAACGGCAAGGTGACCTCCGTTTCGACCCCCAGTTCATCTAAAGACTCAGCCGCATGTTGTCTCACGCCTAAATTTACCCTGTTTGCGCCCAGCACCTTTTCAAGTAAAGAGATCGCCTCTGAATCGGCGCGATCTTGCAAAACGCCGGGGAATATACCGTCATCCACGAGGCGCATAAGACCTATGTTTGTAACCTCAAAAAGTTCCTTCTCTTCAGAATCCAGGTTGTTGATAAGTGAGGCTACTGCTTTATAGCCTGCTTCTTCGCCGATATCCATCAATGCGTTGACGGAAATGGACTGGAGGTCGGCATCGGGTATCATGCGAATTGTTTTTTCAAGTAAAGCAATGGCCTCTTCATCGCCACGTTCGACCAACAAATCAGGGAAGTGATTTGATTTTTCGAGGCGATTTATGCCCTCGATTGCGGTCTTAGACAGTCTCCGGTCGTCAGTATCCAACGTTTCAATCAAAGCAGCAACGGCATCATAGCCCCCGAGCACACTCAAAGCCCAGGCGGCATCGTTCCGTTCGGCCGAGATTTCGCTTTCATGGCGCACCTCGATTAACGCATCAATATCCGGAGCACCGAGTTTGGAGAAGTGTTCGGCTTCTTCTTTAGAAAACATCCCGGCATGGATCAATTTCTGCATTGCCTCGTCGAATTCTTCAAACCACTCCTGGGCATAGGGGTGGTACATGTCCTGCGCACGTTCCGCCACCTGCGCCGCCGAAAATGCCGTATTATAAACGCGAACATCATCCAGATATCCGCTCAAAAACCCTTCCCCGCGCTGGGTGAACTCCAGCCGAATGCCCAATCCGTCTTCCGCACGCATTGGCTGAACCTGTTCAGTCGAGCCGACAAGTGCACCGTTTATATATAACTTTGCCTGATCACCGCTGACGGTCAAGACGATATATTCCGGCCGTCCGGGAGTCCCCCGTTTGCCGCCAAACCCCTCCAGATTAATGGTCTCTCGTTTTTCTTCCGGGGGCAGGAAACTTACAGATCGGATGATTCCCATATTTCCCGTGCTGCCATGAGCACGCACTGCCAGGATGTTTTCATCTCCGCCGCGAAGATGCCGTGGTTCCACAGTTACGGAGAAGGGCTCGTCCCATAAATCGCCGAATCCTTTACCGGTGGATTCCGTGCTTTGCTCTCCCACATACTCTCCGTTCACATAGACCCATGCCTGTTCATCCACGGCCCCGAAGTGAAGCTCATGTTCCAGATCGGCAGCCTCTTCAGGCACATAAAAACGGGTTTTGTACCATCCATAGCCGAGGTAACTTCCGATATCGGTCTCTGACAGGAATGCGGGCACCAGGACGCGTGTCCAGGCTTCACCGTTCTTTCCCTCATGCCATCCCAGGTCAAGCCCCTCTCCATCAGGATCGATGCGGAAATACCACGGGTTACCCAATCCGATCATCTGTGGAGTAATGGACACAAGATCGCTGATCTCAAAGCGCTGCGGGATATCATCTTCGGGTCTGTCATCTTTTATCCAAAACGCCAGGCTCCATTCTTCCGGGACATGAAGGGTTTGCAGTGACCTGATTGAGGACAATTTCGCCAGTTTCAAAGCCCCCGTGTCGTCGTCCACCAGGCCTTCGGTAACCAGTTCCGGATAATTCAGATTCCAGGCTTCCTCACCGCGCAACAGTTGCCCGGGATTCCCTTGTCCCGAGGCGTCTTCTATTGTTTTTTCTTCAACTTTTTCATCAAACCGCCAGTGCAGAAGCAACTCCTGGGAATAGAGAGAAGGCGTAATGACATTAAAAACCGCCAGAGACAGAAACGACACGAAAAAACTGATAAAATACCGACTTTGTTTCCTGCACATATGATGAATTCTCCTTTTGCAAAAAGTAAAATAGAGCGTATGTTGACACTAATTTTCAAAAACTAAACATTAAGCCTAACGTAAATATTCAGTGAAACACGTTACCGCCGGGCTTGTCCCGGTGGGAAGGGTGTTGATACACGTTCGTAGCGTTTAATCTTCATTCCACCGGCACAAGGCACGGTGGGGATGCCACACAGGGTGTGGTAGGATGCCACGTGGCTCACTGAATACTTACCTTTTATTTGTTATCCAAGCTGTTGATCTCTGGGCATGGCATCAACCGACCTACTCCTCCCCGGCGGCTTCTGCCAGGCCGAGCACCCGGCCATTTCTCAAAACAGCATAGAGATTGCCTTCAGCGGCGGCCAGGCCGTCATGGACGGGGGCAACGGGAAGGCTGATTTCAGAG
>PUNP01000763.1 GCA_003551785.1 Candidatus Brocadiaceae bacterium
GAAAACATGCTCCCTGACTTTCGGGGTGGTATAGATATGCTGAAGTCCTCGCAGCATTTTGGTGATGTCATCACGGCAGCGGGGATCCAGCTGGATATCTGCTATATCGACCTGCCCGAATTTCGTCTGCGCCTCAATGCTTGTCAGCTTTCTCATATTACATCTCTCCTACAGTTAAACCTTTGAGCTATCATATATTGTAGGTAATATGAGGGACTGAAATCAAGGGAATAAATCTTTCGTGCACCGCCTTACTGGCCACCATTTCCGGTAGGCATTACGTTCACGCCGAAACGCAACAGAAACTACCCCCGTGGCAGCGGTGGAAGAGCTGACAGATGCGTGTGGATCTTATGCATCTGTTGGATCGAGCCTTAATAGTTCCGATTATAGTCTGTCCGAGCTATTTGGGCAATATCGAATCGCTTAGAGCCGTTTTTCGGTGGGGTAAAATCGCTTCTAAGGCCATATATGGGCATCAAAACTGACACATATTCCCATTCTAAAAGAAGATGATATGGTCCGACCCTATGGTCCATGGTCCCTATCTTCTAAGGTTATGTTGTTCCGACCCGCAGCCCCGATAGAAGTTCTACTGTGATACCAAGTTCGCCTTAACAATGTTATCTCTTCCGGCAAAATGTAAGCGATACTCGGCATGCACTATTACACCATCTTGGAACAAGGCCGAGAGCTTTTCTGCCTTCCTGGACAGTGGCTTGGAAGTGGTCTTTTTATCGTCATCATAAAGAGTAACCCCTGTAATAACCATATATTCACCAAGCGGAAAGGCTCGGAACAAAGTAGATCTGGTAGCCATACCGAACACGAGATTCGATTTCCACTCGTAACATTGGGTAGAGTCTTTCATAACGTCTTCCCCGGGAAGATTGAACCGCGTAACAAAGAAGCCGCGCGCAGCACGGCCGAAAAGAGTCAAGTTTCGCACTCCTTCCTCCCCCATCTTTTTTGCGGCTTGTTCGCTTTCGGGAGTCAGGTCAAGCAGACCCGAAGAGTCCCGCCGAAATTCAAATGAAATTTTTCTGTCCTCTCCCAGCGGAGAGATTTCGGGTTCGGTGATATCGTCCAGCACCTCCAGATCGAGCAACTCAATTTCGACCACAAAATTGCCCCCTTTGTCCGAGGGCTGGTGTACGGTAACCTCGCTGTGGAGTTTTTTGGTTATAAGGTTATTTTCTACGTCCTCACTATGGTATTCGTAACTATAGGTATTTGTAACCTTATAGCGCAACTTTTCTTCAATTGGTTCAGTGTAAGCGAAAGGAGCGTCTTCCGTAGCCTCTCGTGCATATAACCCCACCAGTCCACCAAAACAAAACATCCCGATGAAAAAAGATACTGCTATGTTAAGTCTGCTTACATATCGCGCAAATTGATGGATAAACATTTTTTTACCTCCTAATTGAATTTGTTCTTAATGATTGGCTGCAAAAAGGAACCTTCAAGGGGAGCTGTCTTCCACCAGCTCCAGCTCATCGTATTCCAAATCAGGCTGAAAGTCAACTAAGTCACCTAAATTTGCTGCAGATTTAGAGTAAAAATCTTCACTATCGCGAGCTCCTGAACAGCTATGTTTTGTTTCTGCTACAGCACGTGAATTACTGTTACCAACCTGGTAATGATTAGGATGCGTAGTTACCTCTGCTGGCGTATCGACCTTAATCTCATCCCATCCACCCTGAATGTAACCGATATTTGAGGTTTTTGCATTAGCCTGCGCAGGGGAGTTTACACGGGCGTCATTATCATTTGGCCCTTTAATCTTAACTTGACCCCTCCAAGCTGACCAGGCGCCCTCATCCTCAGTCTGATGTGCAGTGACGCTAACAATACCGAAATTTAAGCTTATGGACAAATTTCCATTAACTAAAGGAGCCCGTTGAACTCCTACACCATAATCAGGATAAGTAGAGTTAAAGTCTTGGCTTGCTGTTAGCTGGGTGCGAACATAGCCGTTGTATTTTCCTTCAGGGTCTGTTTCAAAACGGGCAAATTTTTTTGTTTCTACATCAGCGGCTTGCTTTTGCTCTATGGGATCTTCAGTTGGGGTAATAAAGGAAATGTTATCCTGATCCACATTTGCAAAATCACCAGTAGATGCCGGACTGTACGTTGGTTCAGTTTGAATCATCTTCAACTTAAAAACCGTCTCATTACCTTTTGCCGTGCAACTATCAAGAAGTTTATGTTTCAAGGTTATTTCATATTCGCCGGTCTCACGCGTATTTGGCATTATATCGAATGTGCCACTTGTCGTTTCTCCTGGACCAACTACAAGGTGAGAGTCGCAATAATAGACCCAAGCCTCCGTTCCATCCGGCCGAACTGTCGCCTCCCATCTCGCTATCTCATATTCTGACTGCGCATTTAAACATATTCTACCAGGTTCTATCAACGGCCTATTGTCAACCGAAATAGGTTCAAGTCCAACTTCCACCACGGTCAGATTGACTGAAAAATCGTGGCTGTCCGTATCCACAACATCCCCGTTATCGTCATCCGGATCGTATATGACATTATAATCGACCGTAACCTGTATTGTCTTATCATCTTCTGCGGCCGATGGCGTGTTGAATTCGCCAGTGCAAATGAGTTCGGGGTCAGCACTTAAAACATCGCCATCCGGATAAAAGCTCCAGTTATAATCTGTCGGCTCAAACCTCAAATGGCCTTCATCCAATTCCTCTTGTATGTCATCGTCGGGAGGCTCGTAAACCGATTCCAAAGCTATTTCCAAATCCTCTATACAATCATTCAGAAGTGTGGCGGTTACCTCGGAACCGACACAAACCGGATCCGCGTCAAGAGCGATATCTCCCTGAGCAAGCAAAAGGGAAGAACCAAAAAATCCCACCAGCAACGCCGTCAAGAACGCCCTGCATTTTGACTTCATGGTATTTTTCCTCAAAGAACATCGATCATACTTTCTACATCTTTTAATTAAATCTTTCCAAAAAACTCTCAACTCTTCCCCTGGCTTCGGGATAATCAGCTGCGATACGCTCCAGCACCTGCGTGGCTTTCTCTTCCTCTCCCAAAACATCGTAACTGAGAAAGGCCCGGTATGGCACCCGCCAGCAATCTTTTCCCGTATCCTCGGCCACCTGCCGGTAAAGGGCTGTCAGGGCTTTTATCTCCCGCTTTACCTCTTTCATCTCCTTGCCGGAACGGCTCGGATATATGCGGCACATATAAACAAGCGCGCTTCTGATCCTCTCCATGTCGGGCTTTTCAGCGGCAAGTTCCAGCACCCGCCTGTGTGCTAATGCGGCTGCCGTCAGATAGTTCGGCCCGATCCTGCGATCAAATGACTTAAGGCGCGGATTTCTCTCGGTTTTCCGGATAAAGGACTCGGTTCTGGCCAGCGTCTCTTCTTTCGGAAACGCCTGCTTCAGGCTGTCAAGATAAAGCCCGGTGAATTTCCACCCGAGTTCCCCGCGTTTGTGTTGACTGAGCGCATAGAAAGTAAGTTCTTCCAGAGTCCTCCAGACATCATCGTTTTCCGCCGTCTTTTCCATCCACGACTCCAGTGCGTCTGCCACCTGAAGCTCGGCATCTCCGGCCTGCGGCATCAGGAGAAGCCGGCGGGACGTTTCGGCAAGTATCCAGTTAAGAACGAACCTGTCGGCCGGTTCCGGAGCCGTTTCTTCCCACAAGATAGATCTTGTGCGGCTCCTCAGCAGGAGCCATTTCTCCTTTTGCTGCCGCCAGGACCAGAGGCTCTCCTCCCACTCTCCAGAAAGGAGGGTAAATTCTTTGGCAAGCTCTTTTGCCTTTTCTGACTCCGCATCAAGCGCGTCCGGAATACCCGCAGGCGCCTCCATCCTGTCAAGAAAAACGCCCGAGATAAGCGTGTTAAGCGACAGGTCCCTGCAGAAGCGCACGGTAAGCTCACGGCCGCCGGATACCATGAAGTGCTTGTAAACGCCGCGTCCGAAGTCCTCTACTTCGGTAGCAGCCAGAACCTCATCGGTATCGCCGTCCATCACATAAACCGTGTAGCGGCGGTTTGGCTCGTAGTAGTTCGGATCGTTCAGGAAGTAGAAACTAAGGCGAAAAAGCCCTTCCTCGGGAAGGGGAAAATCAAGGAAA
>PUNP01000394.1 GCA_003551785.1 Candidatus Brocadiaceae bacterium
GCGCACTTGCACGCGATACCCTGCTTTGGCCATCATGTCTATAGTTGAGGACTGCAAACTTCCTTTTGGTATTCCGAGTGTTAACTGCGTCATTTTCATCTCCGTATCTCATTCTTAATCATTTATATCATTCTTTTGACAAAGCTTTTCGACAGGGCATTTATCGTGTTTTGGTTTCTTTTCTTTACATATTTCATCAGCATGGTCATGCATGAAAATGGTGAAAATTGAATATTCCTCCTTATCCATCAAATCCATTAAAGCGCGCTGGTTTTTCAAAGTAGCGGATTCTTTTTCAATTAACCCCATCCTGTAGCTCATACGTGCACCGGCGTCGGTGAGCGGGAGTTTATTGGCATCAAAATTAAAAAGCATAAGTTCATCAGCGAGGTCTCTCTCGATGCCGTCTAAGCTGCGCAGAAAAGTCATAGCATCGGCTTGAGTAAAATCTTCAAGAAAGTCAAGAGCTACGATATTACGCATATGAAAAAGACTTTCTAAAACCTTTTTCAAATGAGCGGCACACTCGAAAGACCAGTCAGCAGTGGATAGGGCGGAAGCTATTTCGGAAACTGTACTGACTCTCATCTCATTCCAGTCGACAAAATACCTGCGCAGTTTTTTGCATAATCTGAAACCGCTTTTCACCCGTGTATAGCGCCACAATATGCCGAGGATCAACTGATCCAGCGGCGGCCGTTTTTTCTCTACATCTTTTTTATCATACTTTTTAGCCACCACTTTTTGGATTTTGGCCATCATTTCCTTTTTCTTTGGTTCACTAAGCAACTTCTCGGCCCTCCACCCCCAATAACATTATTATCTTTCATTCATAACCTTATCTATCAGCTTATCAACACGCAAAGCCTGCCTTACATCTTCATCTTCGATAAAGCTCATGACCGGCGTATTGCGCATTTTAATTCTTTCAGCAACCAGGGCTTGCATTTTGCCGCGTGCGTGCGACAGCGCTTCCATAGTTTTTTCCTGTTCTAACTCATCTCCTTTCACCATTACATACACTTTGGCTGTTTTGTAATCCCCTCCCAACGATACACGGGTAATTGTAACAAAACCGAGGCGTGGATCATTGAGTTCCCGCAATATGATACTGCTGATTTCTCTTCTCAACAGTTCTTCGGTTTCCAGTTTTTTTCTATTGGCCATGGCTCTACCTCCTCGAAAAACGAGAAATCAGAATCTGGATTATCGGGTGGCATTGAAGTATAACGTAAACACTCATCACTTGCTCTCCAGCATGCCCGCCACAGTAGGGGGACTCGCGGGAGGGCGGGGGCACTGAGGACTTACGGTTACTTTACACATGATGCATCTGAACAGTATAATCGATTAAATCAGCACCACGGAAAGACCGTATAACATCAACAATCTTATCTAAACAACTGCGCACATATTTTGTTTCACCACCCACTTGAACTATACCCAAGACGACCGATTGCCGTCTATTTAGCAGGTCAACTTCAGCAACACTCACATTCCATTCATTACGCAATTTTTCTTTCAAACTCCTCAAAACGCTGCGTTTGTCTTTAAGGGAGCGTGAACCTCTTATGACTAACTTTGCATCTATTACACCGATTACCAACCGAATCACCTTGGGGTAAGTATTTATAACTTTCTGGCGACTTCTTCAATAGTGAAGCATTCAATAATATCGCCGACTTTCACATCATTATACTTTTCAAGTCCGATACCGCATTCATACCCTGACTCAACCTGACGGACATCATCTTTTTCGCGTTTCAGCGATTCAATTCGCCCCTCATAAACTATTTTACTATTTCTTTGCAGGCGTGCTCCGCGCCCGCGCTGTATCTTTCCTTTCTGGATATAGCTACCCGCAATAGTGCCTACTTTACTGATGGAAAAGACTGCCCTCACTTCGGCCAGTCCCAGCCTTACCTCTTTCTTATCAGGCTCCAGCATACCTTCCATTGCCTTCTTAATATTTTCGGTAACGTGATATATAACTCTGAAGTATTCGATATCAATCCCTTTCTCCCTTGCCAGTTTTCGTGCCTGTTCCTCGACGACGACACGGAAAGCAAGGATTATAGCGTCGGAGGCATCGGCCAGCAGCACATCACTGACGTTTACCGCTCCGACTCCCCGGTGCAGCACTTCGATACTGACTTCATCGGTATTCATTTCTTCAAGGCTGCTTATCAGCGGAGCGAGTGTCCCTTTGACATCCGCTTTGACTATAAGCCGCAGTTTCTTCGTCTTTTCGGCTTTGAGGCTTTCATAGAGGTTCTCGAGGGTGACCCTTTGTCTTGGGCGTCTCTTTTCCTCCTGCATCCTGTTACGTCTCTCCTCGGCAATACTTCTGGCATTATCCAGGCTGTCAACGGCTACAAACTGTTCGCCTTCTTCCGGAACACCATCCAAACCGCAGATAGCTACGGGGGTAGACGGACCGGCGGACTCGACCTCATCTCCTGACTGGTCGAGCATCAGGCGGATGCGTCCATAAGCGGAACCGCACACAACGATGTCGCCTTTGTTAAGCAGACCATTGCGCACAATAACGTTGGCCATCACTCCGACGCCCTCTTCTTTTCTGGCTTCGAGCACAATACCGTCTGCGTTTCTATTCGGGTTGCCTTTGAGCTCCATCAGTTCGACTTCGAGCAGAATCCTCTCCATCAACTCGTCAATTCCCTCATTGTTCAAAGCACTGATTTCTACACAGCCGACCTCACCGCCCCAACGCTCGGGTACCAGTTCGAGCCCCGAAAGCTGCTGCATTGTCCTCATAGGATTAGCATCCGGTTTATCCACTTTGTTCAGAGCCACAACAATGGGAGCACCGGCAGCTTTTGCATGCGATATTGCCTCTTCGGTCTGCGCCATTACACCGTCATCAACAGCGACAACTAACACAACGACATCGGTAACGTTAGCGCCTCTGGCACGCATAGCGGTAAAAGCTTCGTGGCCGGGAGTATCAACGAAAGAAATCGTTCTACCGTTGTAATCCACTTGCCATGCACCGATGTCCTGGGTAATGCCGCCGTCTTCCCCCTCGGCTACCCGGGCCTTGCGTATACAATCGAGTATGGATGTTTTACCGTGGTCAACATGGCCCAAAAGGGCAATGATGGGAGGTCTGGGTTCCAGGTCTTCCGGCTTATCTTCCGGGATAAGGTCTTCAAGCAGCTCCTCAGCGCTTTTTGCTTCACTGAATTCTACTTCAATCCCATAATCCAAAGCCAGCAATTCCACTACATCGCGTTCGAGCACCTGATTGATATTAGCACGAATATGATGCTCCATCATCAGCTTTTTGATCAATTCACTGGCACCGACCCCCATTTTTTCCGAAAGTTCACGGACGGTAATGGGTAAAGTGACGTCAATATGGGATATTTTTTTTCGTTCCGGTTTTTTCTGGACCTGCTTAAACACGACGGTGCGCTTTTTAGTGACGCCTTTGTCTTTTTTCCCTTTTTTCGGTTTAGGCGGTTTTTCCTTAGCTTCTTTTTCCTTTAACTTGGGCGGCTTTGGGGGGGCGGCTTTAGCTTTATCCGCTTTCTTCTTTTCGGCTGCTTTCTTGCGCTTTTCGGCTTCAATCTGCTTTTTGCCCAGCTTTCCTTTAGGTTTAGGGGGGGCTACGGGCATAATATGTCCGGTGGAGGGCATATCTTTGGGTTTTTGTTTTTTACGCGGTGTTTTTTTGCTTGTGGCTGCAGGAGCTTTACGGGGCCTTTTTTTTCTCCCGGCAGATGCAGTATCCTTGGGTTTGTACAATCTCAGGGCCGCCTTCTTAATCTCTTCAGCCTCTTTGGAATCAACGGCATTGGCATGATGCGTAATATGACCAAACCCTGCACGTTGACAAATATCTACCAGCTCACCGCCCTTAATGTCAAGCGGCATCGACTTGGCTATTTCGTATATTTTTACCTTTTCCGACATATAAATTCCCAATTAAAACTAATAATACTAATTGTCCTCTCCGTTGGAATCCTGTGAGCTATCCATATCATTACCTGCGTTGTCCGCGGCTGCTCTGTCATCCTCATCGTCATTTTCAAGCGATTCAGGTGATTGGATGTCGATATTCCATCCGGTCAATTTAACCGCCA
>PUNP01000420.1 GCA_003551785.1 Candidatus Brocadiaceae bacterium
ACTGAAAAGTGCGGCACCGGCGTACCGCTCCTCGCCTGAAGCAAGATATTCCGCCGCCAGATTTTTTACGCATCCCATTCGCGATTCCGACATCAGCCATTCAAATTCAGCGCCCGGCGGGTATGACCAGTCAAAATCTTTCATAAGCCATCTTTTTTCCCGGGGGGGGGCTGAGGTAGCTCTGTATCCGGATTTTTATAAGAAAATGTTTGCGGGGTATGGTTGTTCCAGGTCAGTTCGTGTTCGTTTATGTCTCTCATCTGACGTTGTGCAAGCACCAGCAGACTGACCTTTGACGCATTGATACTTTTGGAATAAAGATGAAGCCTGACCGATACCGGCCTGCAGTCAAATTCCGGAATTTTAAAATGAATATAGGATCTCATAGTATCACTGTCTACGGGGGCGCCGCTCTCCTGTACAAAGAGAATTTTTTCTGCGCCGTAATTATCATTGCCGGATGCACCTGCCCGGATATAAGTATCTCCTTCCGGTTTCAGGATGCAGGTTTCACTGCCGGCGGTAATCTCAAGACGCGGCTCGAAGCCCTCGCATTCCTTGCTCCGGACGCAGGCGCAGCCGTCCCGCTGCCAGTCTATAAGACCGTAAACGGGGCAAAGATGGTTTTCCAGATCAACACAATGCCAGCCCCATTCGTCCTCAACCGTGACCTCGGCAATGGAGCTTTCCTGCTGCGAATACTGATAGATGTCTTTTGTCTGTGCTTCAACAATTAGTCTTCCGCGAGCGTTGCCCGAACTGATAGCAGGCGCGGGAATATTATTTCTGTTTTGATAGTATGAAAGAAGTGCTTTTTTGGCCTGTTCGTAGTCGCCATCTATGACGCAGTACCTGACCGGGTTTAAATCAGGGCTGAAACCGTATTTTAAAACCGGTTGAACAATCCACTTTTTTGTTTCCTTCTCCCATTGTCCGAAAAGCCTTTCATCGGACATCCCTTTGATATAGTTTTCATCGTGCCTTCCCTGCATGCCGGAAAGCATTGCGATCCTGTCATCTATTTTATTACTCACCTTTCGATATCGCTCCCTGTAATGAACTCTTAAATTATAGATAAGATACTAAGGGGATTCGGCGATGAACTGGTACTGCGGATCGCCGGTTTTCCAGGGTCCGAAAGCAACCAGCACATCGGCCTTTCCATTGCCGTCAATATCAGAGAATCCATCAAAGCCCAGTCCCGGCCCGCACATGCTTGCATGGCTTCTTTCTGGAGCGGGCAGAAAAGACATGGCAAACAGTCTCTCTCCCTTTCCGTTCCAGACGGACCAGGCCGGATCAAGATCACATCCTACGGCAAACACCATGATTTCCTGCACTCCGTCGCTGTTCCAGTCGGCCCTGGTAACCAGTCCGGTGTAGGTTTTGCGCTCCCACAGCAGTTTCCCCCTGCTGTCAAAGAGCAGCAGCCTGTGGTCTTTCCCCACTATCGCGACCTGAAGACCCGGAAGCTCCGGACAGAAATTATCCATCGTAAACCCCTGGCAGTGTCCCAGTCCCGCCTTTGCATAATCAATCACGAATTTTAGTTTTCCGGTAACCGCATCCGCTACATATAAAGGCCCCTTGCCGCCGCAGCCGTCATGGTCGTACACCACCTCGCACCGTCCGTCTTCATCGATGTCCCCGAAGGCGAAGTTGTCACTGTGGCCGGCTTGCGTGGTGTCGTCCCAGAGTTTTTCTCCGGAGGGTGTAAGTGCATTTACCATCCTGTCTCTGGCGGAAAAAATCTCATCCAGCCCGTCGCCGTTGACATCATAGCGGCAGATACAGTGTCCGTACGTCTCGCCAGTAAGCGGGCTCTGCCATACTTTGCCGCCTGCGGAATCGAAGCAGCGAATGTTCAGACCTGAACGAACGACAACCGACAGTTGCTGCGGATCGGTGAAATGCCCCACCACCATTGGACAATCCCAGTTTCCAGGGCCCGGTTTGCCGCCTGTATCGAGGGAGCGCTCCCATTTTACAGCCCCCGTATGTGCGTCCATACAGTAAAGCCTGGCCCACTGGCTCAGAACCAGCTCATAACGCCCGTCTCCATCGATATCGGCGATCTGCATACCGCTTTCGTCGTCTCCGCCCGGGGCAATTTTTTCACTTAGCCAGACCCTGCGTCCGCTTTCGTCGTAGCAGGCTATGCGGGTGTAAGGCTTATCTATCAAGGCTCTGAAAACATGAATGTTACCATCTCCTTTGATGTCCTTCATGTTGGATATAACGCCATGATGCTTCTGCGGCTGATCGGGATCGGGGTCGGTTGGATAAACTTTTTTGACTCCCGGCACTTTTGAGAGGTCTTTTATCTTATTGACGTTTATCCGCACTATTTCACCGAATTCATCTTTTTCGACTGAGAACCCATTTTTGAAATCTTTATTTTTCATATTTTCCCTTTCCTGTTGTAAAAAACTTAAATATACGCTGAATTACGCCGCCGGCTTTAAACTGTCGCTGTATGAAATATGCGGGCTAAAGGAATTCGTAACCGGCAAAAAACCTTTTTGAGCCCTTTCCCGGTTTTCTCAGCGTTAACACATAGGGACGGGGGACTGGTCCGCCGGGAACTTACCCTGATTTTAACACAAAGCTTCCGACCATGCCTTAAATACTTCTGCGATATTTTCACGAGGGTTGTTTTTTCCCCATTCGCACTGTCCTATAACACCGCCGGTGCCGTCGTCAAGGCAGTGCCTTACCCTTCTTACGGCTTCTCTGACCTCCTCTGGAGTGCCGAAGGGCAGAATGCGCTGCCTGTCCATTTCTCCCCAGAAAGTTATTTGTCCTTTATACTTCGCTGCCAGATTTTCTATGTTCATGGTAAAAAGCTGCGAGTTGATTGCGTCAACTCCCACCTCGATAAAATCTCCGAAAATCTGTTCAATGTTGCCGTCGCTGTGAAAGAAGACATATTTGTCATAGCTGTGAATTAGTTCGCAGTACTCCCTGTAGAGTGGTTTAAAAGTATTGCGGAAAATTTCCGGAGATATCAGCAGAGACGTGTTGGCGCCCCAGTCATCCATTATGAAAACACCGTCCACATCTGTGCGGCACCAGAACTCTATGTGCCTGAGATTAAACTCGTGGATCATGGAAACCAATTTATCGAGCTTGTCTGCGCCGTAAGCCATGTCCAGAAAAACGTTTTCTGTACCGCGGACGAATTGGAGCCGCTCGAACGGCCGGGCGCATACTTCCGAGAGCATAAACTTATCGCTTTCTTCGCATTTACCGTTTATATAGCCGGAGTCTTTGTTTTCATCAATAATATGCCATGGGGGAGAAAAGGTTTTCAGTTTACTCCAGTTATCAAGCGCAGGCTGCTTAACCTCTCCTATTACACCCGGCTCGGCGATGTGCCAGAGGCTTCCCCATTCGTCCCTGTATTTTCCCGTCAGGGCGGTTGATTCGCCACGTTCATCAGCCCAGCCCGGAGATAGCTCGGGTCTGGAGATGTCCAGCGGAAACGCTTCAAGCAAATCATTGAGATTTTTGCTCTGAAACATTGAGGTTGCCGGCAGAACCCACAGATCGCGGGGCGCCCTGTCCGGACTGTCAAACTCCAGGCATTTGGTAACTCTTTCCCTTTCCGTGATCATTTTAAAGATGCCTAAATTCAGAATTCCTGAGGTGGTTGTTTTGTTTTAGCCACCCTTAACTATTTCCGAAAAAGCCGTTAAGACCTTTTTTTACGATGTGCTTGACTTTGCAGGCGAGAAAATAAGAAGATACCCTTCCGTATGTCGTATCATTTATTTCCCAATAAATTCAGAAGGGTATCCCCATGCAAACCTTATTACCAATAGTGCCGGCCGATGGTGTAAGATAAACCGAATGCTCAGCGTTGTCAAGCGAACGGAGGGCGAAAATACGATATGGACATATTGCACGGTATCGGGCCTGTTTTTGAGCATGATTCTGATGCCCGTCCGTTGATTCGCAAGCTGATAAGCACCGAGGTGGATATTATCCCCGATGCCGGTTTCGGCCGCTTGGTGGTGCAAGTTCACAGGATGAATAATCCGCGTTCTGACCGTGCAGTTCAGCATTTATTGAGGCTGCTTAACGAAACCGAAACGATTTTCCCACA
>PUNP01000942.1 GCA_003551785.1 Candidatus Brocadiaceae bacterium
CAAGTCTATCTTTCGGGATATTTCCACTTGCAAGATTCCTCAGAAACACTGTATATTAAGATCAGCTTGAAAATGCTGTATAGGAGTGGAAGAATGAAAGCTGCTTTTTCCATGCAGACACCCAGTCCAATGGTTGTATTGGAAAATTATTGTGCGATAGTATCTCAGAAATAAAGAATAGGTTAAAAATGAAAAGGCATATCATTACGCAAGAAATCGTTATTGCCCCAGCACGTGAGAATGACTTCGGTACGATACTTCGGCTCTATGCAGAAATTTTCAGCCGAAGCGAACCCTTGACGCGTCATATGGGGTTCAGTGAAGAGCGTATAAAAGCTGTTGCCGAGACAATGTACCCAAGTGTAAACAACGACGCCCTCCGGCGGGGTCTGTGGCTGAAGGCGACTCTTGATCGTAATGTCAGCAATCCCATCGGATTCATCGTGACTAATGATATAAGTGCGGAGACCCCGAATGAACCGCCTGAGGGCCTGTCTGAAGAGGAAATAGCAAAAGCGGCGCCTGTTATGGCATTTTTGCAGGAGGTGCGCCAGCCTCTGGACGCAAAATACTCCTTTGAAAAGGGTCAATGCCTTCATATAACTGCTCTTGGAGTAGAAGCGGGCTTTGAGGGATTGGGGATCGCAGGAAGACTGCTTGAAAGTGTGCTAAAACGTTCGAAAGATTTTGGTTACAGATACAGTGCGTCCGAATGCACCGGCTCGGCATCGAAAAGGTGCCACGAAAAACGCGGATTTCGGAGCCTGCACAGCGTCAAATATGCCGGTTTTGAATTCCAGGGAACACGCCCGTTTGACTATATCCCAGGGGAATGTCACTTAATGTTCAAAGAATTCGATTGACAGGGAAATTAAAGTCATTAGGGGATATTGTATAAGGTGATTTTAGCTGAAATTACGGAGGTTTATATGATCAAAAGAAGAAAGAAGGATGTCTACTTTTTGAAGTCTTTTCTTACCGTTTTGGCAATGACTTTGTTAATGACGTTTTCAGTGAAGGCTCATAATGCTATCCAGTGGCGGGAAGCTTTTGTTACCGTTGATGTTCAGATGGAACAGATCGATAGCCTTGATGGACAAGCTATCGGAATGATGCGCCAACGCGGCTTCGCTTTTTACGATAATGATGAAATCGCTGCCGTTGAAGTGTGGCTAACCTTCGAGCGTTCGGGCCCGGAAACACAGTATAGCGGCTATGCAGTTTACAAATTTCAGGATGATACGACAAAAGTCGGTCGTTTTTCGGGATCCGGAGATCCCCGCGGCGTCCAAACTGGAAAATTTACTTTCAAGAAAGGTACCGGAAGATTTGAAGGTATCACCGGTCAGGGTGTATTTACAGGTCAAGGGTTTCCTCCCCATGGTGATATTGTGCTTGACGTCGAAGGGACATATTCATTATCTGATGAAGTATCAAATGAGGAGTGAATCCGGTTGATTTTTCTTGTTGTCATAATGTAAATATTGGTGGGCGAAGGTCTTTTGGTTCAGAGATATTGAGAAGCGTAAAAAAATGAAAAGAACAAAAGAAGGACGGTTTCAAAAAAAGCGGGGCAATACACGTATTGGAACGATAGAGGAGAAATATAACGTTGATTTCGGCGTGAGATCGGATAAAAAGCTTGAGGATTACCTTAAAGATGAGGGGCTGCCTTCTCTGGCAAAAGTACTTGAGAGGGCTCGCAAACGAGGATAATATGCAGTCAAATCCCGCAAGCAATGTTTCTGATTCTGTTCTCAGGGACAATACAGAACGAATTAATGAACTCTAGCAAGGATGCCACACATGATGCCATACACACCTTTGCTTAACAGCATTTATGCATGTCCAGCATTGAGTTATAGCATGGACGGTCCTGATTTCTAATCCGTTTGTTGGGGGTTCGAATCCCTCTGGGCCCACCACCCTCTAAAGCCTCAGAATGCCTCAAAAGGTGCTCTGAGGCTTTTTTATTGCCTTCTGTAAAACTCAAAAAACAGCTTCAGCGAGTAAAGAGAAGCGGGACGGTGTAAGCCGCAAATACGTGCACTTTTTTTACAAAATGGCACTTGAAACCGGATTGCGGTTCAATGAATTAAATTCTCTCTAATACCATCTCCTTAACCGTCGTTTTAAAGACTTTTAGAATTCACAGTGGTTGCGATCATGTCCTCAAACGGCGGATTATCCTCTCGGGCGCGCCTTCAGCGGCGCATTTGCTCCAAAAGTCTGCACCGGAGAGAAAAACTGTGATTGGTGTGTTCAGTCGGGGTTTGACCGGCAAGTTAATCCCTTTCAAAACGGAGGAAAAGGATATAAAGAATGCCAAGCAATGCGGCCAGAGCGGTAAACATTACGCTGAATGAAAAGTGATCAGCAAGCAGTCCCATTGCAGGGGCGAGAACTATAACCCCCAGGGAGCGAAGGTGGGAGTCTATGGAAAGCATCGTGGCGCGCTGGCGCGGCTCGATGTGCTCCGTCATGTAATCCAGTAAAATAGGGCGCCGAAGGTTGAAAAATACAAACAGCATCATGAAAAACAGAATAAGAAACGCAAGATTCGCTCCGGCAAAGATTCCCACCGCTAAAAAGGCGGCGGCATTGAAAAGAAACAATAGATTGAGCGAACATTCGGAATTCTTGCAGAGTCTGTCGAACAGGTGTGCTTTCTGAGAACATATCGCGCTTATCAGGTATATGACCAGGTAAAAACCGCTGATGAGCAGCGTATCAACACCCTGTTCTGCATCTATTGCCATCCCAGTTGCTCCTGCCACTGCGCCCCCAACCACCATGGCCTGAATCATAGGCTGGATGTAATCTTTCCCCGCCCGGAACGCGCTGTCGTATATAGCGGAGTTCACAAGTGAAAGCCTCAAATGCTTGACTTTTTTCAGGCTGACCACGCTCTCCAAAGCGTGCGCCTTAAGCCGTTCCCAAAACTCCTCTCCGACCAAAGAACTGTCGTGACTGGATGGAGGATATGTAAGCACCAGACCAAAGGCGGCCAGGTACGGTATAATAGAGAAAAGAAACCCGGCGCGATAGTTTTCCGTCCAGAGGACGAGTGTTCCGGCGCCGATCGCTGAGAGTGCGGAACCCACAAGAGAGACCGATCGGGTAAATCCATAAACGCGTGCCTTCTGGTCTCCGATCCCTCGGTCGTCGAGGTAATCAAATATTATTGCCTTGTGCGTGCCGAGTCGGAACGCCTCTCCGAGCCCGAAAACCACGCTGGCGGGGATCAGAATCCAGAATGTGCCGGCAATGTAATAAACGAGGAAAGAGAAGCTGTAGAGGATAAAACACAGCAGAATGGAACGCCTGCGCCCCCAGATGTCGGCAATGACACCGGTCGGTATCTCGAATACGTAGGTGCTGAGTTCCCGCACGGCGAGTATGATCCCGATCTGGAAGTAATTCAATCCGATCGAGAGCAGATACAGATAGAAAAACGGCTCGAAAAACTTCAGATTCTTGAAGAAACCGTAAAATCCGAACTTGACGATGTTGCGGTCGATAATTTTGTCTGTGGAGTCGAGATTGTTTTCCATGATCAACCTGAATTATACGGATATTATAAAAAATATTCAAAAATTCAGGCGTAAATTATTCTCCTTCGCTAAAAAACCTATCCTTCCACCACAGCAAACGTCCCCACTGGTTGTCTGTATTGTATTTCTCCTCACCGTTCGCTTGAGCGGTTTCATGCAGGAATGATTCCAGTTCCTCAGGGGGCGGATCATTGGGGGCGTCATAGGCAAGAAACTCATACGCCCATCTCACCAGTTTGAAATATCTGTCAGCTTCAGGGGTATTTCCGTTACGGTCGGGATGATGCTTGAGGGCCGCTTTTTTGTAGGCGGCCTTAAGTTCCTCTTTGTTAGCGGATTCAGATATGCCGATAATTTCGGCGGCTTTCCGCCGAGCTTCAAGGTCCCTGTTTATGCGTTCCATGAAATGAGGGTCATCTTTCATCGGACTGTTCTCCTTCAAGCGAAAGCAGATCAAGCGGGCAGTTCTCCGTGCATACGCCGCATTTGATGCAGTTTATATCCCGGAATTTCCCATGACTGTCAAAGTTTTTGTAAGGAGCCAGTTGAAAAGG
>PUNP01000870.1 GCA_003551785.1 Candidatus Brocadiaceae bacterium
CATCCTACTCTACCACTTCCACCTGATGAAAAAGGTGACGCTGACGGCCACCCCGTTTATGGAAGACCGGGAGCATGGCATATTTGCCATCAGGGCGCCCAGCCGTCCCAACCCGATCGGCCTGTCGATCGTCCGGCTGGTTGACATCGAAGGGAATATACTGCATATAAAGGATGTGGATATTGTTGACGGCACGCCGCTTTTGGACATCAAGCCGTATATCCCCGGTTTTGACCGGCGCGAAGATGTGCGGTTTGGCTGGCTGGAGAGCAATATTGACAAGCTGCCGGATAAGAAAGACGACGGGCGGTTCATGAAGTGAGCAAAGAAGGGTAATTGCCCGCTTAAAACACAGTATTTTGACGGCACGTTCGTTTAATCTTACAAGGTTCACCTCAAATTTAGAGGAAGGGATACCTTTTTCTCATTACTTCCCCGATTATGGTTGCTCGAAAAAATGTTAAAAAAAATATTGATAGTGATTGCCGTTCTTACAGTATTGGCTGCACCGGTTGTGTTTTATGGGTGTTCAGACAGTGATTCTGCTTCTTCGGATGGTGGAAGCGGTCGGGAAAGACCGACGTCTGCGGTGGAGACGGAAGAAGTGCAGCGCCGATCCATCTCGCATGTGCTCGAACTCGTTGGAGAGACTGTCGCTCTTGAAAAAATAACCCTGGCATCACAGGTCGACGGCATAGTGGCATACTGTCCCTGGAACGCCGGCGATATCATCGAAGAATCAGGCGCCGAACTTGTCCGGCTTAAACGTGAATTATATCGTATCGATGTTCAACGGGCGGCGGCGAAGGTGAATGAGCTTGAAGCCGAGACAAAGCTGCTCCGCAGCAATTACCGGCGGCAAAAGAGGCTTTATGAAAAAGAAGTTACCGGAGAAGAGGCTTATGAAAAAGCCAGGCAGGAATATGCCGCCAAAAAAGCGCGACTCGAAGGTGCAAAAGCCGACTTGCAGCACGCACAGGCTCGCCTTGATGAGTCGGTCATCCATGCGCCGTTTGCCGGTATAATTACAAAAGTCCATGTGCGCCGGGGTGATTCCATCCGATCCGGTCAGGCGCTTGTCGAGATGATGGACCCGGCTTCCACCGTCATCCGTTCGGCGGTGCCAGAGTCAGCGGCCGGTACTGTTATAAAGGGAATGAAAGCGAAAATACGGTTCGATTCTCTTCCCGGAAACACATACGATGCCCGGATACAACGCACTTACCCCTATCTTGATCAAGAACACCGCACGAGAACTGTCGAGTTTGAGCTCAGTCAGGATACGGACGAAGTTATCCCGGGGATGTTCGCGAGAATTGAGCTGGAACTCGAAACTGCCGATGAAGCCCTTACATTGCCTGCCGATGCGATAGTGCGCGCCCGGGACGGCAAGCCAGCCGTTTTTGTGCTCGAAGAAGGCCGGGCAAGACAACAGATAATCGAGAAAGGACTGCGTCAGAATAATGTTGTACAGGTCCTTGACGGTGTGCAGAAGGATGATATGGTTGTCACAGGCGGTGCCGGCGGGATCAGCGACGGTGAAGAGGTGCGCGTGATTGGTGCCGGGGGCGAAGGGGGCGGGAAGAAGTAGGCTACTTAAAATAATCACATCGATATTTTTTTGTCGATGTGCGAAAAAAAAAGAAAAAAGACCAATATCAAAGTAACAGAAATTCCAAATCCAAAATTACAAGTTTCAAATAAACTACAATGCTCAAAATCATAAATATCAAAAATTAAAGGCTGGTAGCGTGACTGTCCCGACCGCAGTACCAAGCCGGCAGTCATTTCTTCCACGGGGGCAAGCCCCGTGGGGGATCATTTTGGGGGCCAATTCCTTTCTGGTGGTCAGTCGTTTGATCCACGGGGACAAGCCCCGTGGAGGTTTGATCTCTTCGTTGAGATTCGCCTCCCCCACGGGCCTTGTGCCCGTGGCTTGTATGACTGGCTATCAGGTAAACACGACGCCAACAACAGGGAGACTCCACGGGGCTTGCCCCCGTGGTTATCATGATTAGTTTAACAGCACAATTAAACGTTTTCCCAGGGCTTACACCCTGGGCTGGTATGTTATGCCTTTTCAAGGCAATAGGGATTTTTATTTTATTTCTGTACATCCTCAATTTGTTAACGATGTACGGAATCTAAGCGCCTAAAACTAAAACTTTATTCGGACTTACGCCAATGGCCTTCTACCCTGGGACAGGGATTGATGCGCAAATTTCCTCTGAAAGGGATGTTCAACCCCCGAATGCATGTCGAGACTAAATTATCAATTATATCATACCATGAAAATAACAGAATATGCTGTCAAAAGACGAGTCGCTACATTAGCCATCGCCGCAGCGATGATCGTTCTGGGCGTTTATGGGTATATCAGCCTGCCGGTCGATTTTCTGCCCGACCTCCAGTATCCGATGGTGCGTGTCAATATACAGTGGCGCGGGGCTACCGCCGAACAGGTCGAACGCAACATCGCCGAACCGGTCGAGCGCAATGTCGCAACGATCGACAATCTCGATTACATCACTTCGACCAGCACGGAGGGACTGTATTCTCTGGAAATAAACCTCCAGTACGGCACCGACCTTGACAGCGGCTATCAGGATGTGCTGGCGGCCGTTGAACGCAGCATCAGGCGCTTGCCGGACGATATCGACCCGCCCAATGTTTTTAAGGCCGACCCTACCCAGTTGCCCGTTTTGAGGCTGGCGATCGGCTCTGACAATATGGATATGGTCGAGTTGAGGGCCTGGGCGGAAGATTACCTTCAGGACGAGATTCTGGCCGTCAGGGGCGTCGCCGGAACGGAGGTCGAGGGCGGTCTGCAGCGTGAAATCAGGGTCGTTATCGATCCCGAATCCCTTTCAAAACATAACCTGTCGGTCTCCGATATTCTGTCCCGGCTCAGGGAAGAAAATGTGGATCAGTTCGCCGGACGGATATATGAAGGCCAGCGGGAACTGATCGCCCGCACGGATGCCGAATTTGCCGATCCCGATGAAATAGAGGCATTAATTCTCCAAAAAAAAGGGCATTCAGCGATCAGAATACGCGATGTGGCGCAGGTTGTTGACGGGCATGAACAGGAACGCGTTATTGCACGTCTGAACGGCAGGGACAGTGTACGGCTCAGCGTGTATAAGCAGGCTGAAGCCAACACCGTGCAGGTCGCCGAAGATGTCGGGGCGCGTATCAGTCTGCTCCGGGAGGCGCTGCCGCAAGATATTGAACTCCAGATCATGGAAGACCAGGCCGTGTATGTTCAGTCCGAACTCAGCGGGGTGCGCGATGCGGCTATCGGCGCCGGTTTCCTTGTCGTTCTGGTGATTTATATTTTTCTCGGCAGTTTCGTGCATGTGGCCATTATGCTGGCTGCGCTTATCGTCACGCTTATCCTCAACTTTGCCTTCATGCACCTGGCCGGATTCTCCCTGAACGTGTTTTCACTGGGCGGTCTGGTCATTGCTATGGGCGTGGTGGTCGATAATTCGATCGTGGTGATTGAAAACATCACCCGCTTCCGGCGTGAAGCTCCGGATGCCAATGCCCGATCGGTAGCGCTTGAGGCCACGCGGGAGGTCGGGCCGGCGCTGACAGCCGCTACCGTTTCGCTTGTCGCGCTGTGCGTACCGATACTGATCGTTCCGGCCACCGCCAGCCTGCTGTTCCGCGAGCTTGTCATGATCATCGTCGGTATAGTGATTATCAGCCTGGCTGTAGCGGTCACCCTGACGCCGATGTTCGGCGCACTGCTTCATGCCCCTGATTCCAGGGATACAGCCGGGAACGGGCTTAAAGCGTTGTTTTCTGCTTTTTTTGAGAAGTTAAAAAACCTTTATGCCGCCCTGCTTGGCCGCCTGATGGCGCTCCGCTACGCGGTGATAGCCGTATTCTGCATCATGCTTGTCCTGGCGATATCGCTGCTGCCGCGGCTTGGTTCTGAATTCCTGCCGTCGGTTGACGATGGACGTCTTACGGTCATGGTCAATCTGCCCGTCGGCACGTCATTGGATGTTACCGAAGAGGTGGTACGGAACGCTAAAAGTGTTGTAGCAGAGCAGGAGCATGTCGAGACATACTTTTCAATAGCCGGCG
>PUNP01000795.1 GCA_003551785.1 Candidatus Brocadiaceae bacterium
CCCCATTTTAGCTTTTGTATCCAAGTCTAACGACGGTAGTTCGATTAATTTTTCTAAACAATCGGTACTGTTGCCAAAAGCAGCGTAATGGAGAGGCGAAAAGCCTAAATCATCAGTAAGTCCACAGTCAGCATCACGTTCAATCAGCAGCTTTACCAGATCAGGTTTTTGCCCTAACATCGCAAGGTGGAGTGGTGTGCGGTTGAATCCGGCACGGCTGTTAACATCAGCACCATGCTTGAGCAATAGTTCGGCAACTTTCAATTCCTCATTGTTGAGTGCGGCATTAGAAAAATTATCGGCGTTTATTTTCGGATGGATAGATGTTACCAGAGGGGGGTATCCTCTGCAAGCCACCATGTGCAGGGGAGTAAAACCGAATAAAGCCTCCCTTTTTCTACAAAGATTTTTATTCTGTAATATAAGCTCCACCAGGTCATAGTTTGCTTCTAAAGCCGCTCTGTGCAGTGGGGTTCCACCATGGTCATCTGTAATATCACAAACAGATTTGTTTCCATTTTCCAGCATCTGGCGGAGTTTGCTGCCGTGCCCATACGTAATACTATCGAAAATGGTGTGTTTTTTGCCGGTACGTTCTTGCCGTCCAAAGAATAAAAGAAAAATTATGAGTAAAAAAAAAGTCGCAGAGGCTATCCATCCCACCGGGGTGGATAGTGTATTTGTGAAAAGAGCAAAAAACACGACAAATAAAAGTGCTGGAAAAGATAAAAAAAGGATAGCTCGTTGCAATTTCATAATATAAAATAAAAAGTGTCCCGTTTCCCGCTAAGAAAGTGAGCGGGAAGCGGGACGTTAAAGTGCGTCAATAAGGATAACGGTAAAATTCAAAAATATTCAAAATGAATTGAAATGGAAAAGCTTACTCTTCATCTTGTTCATCGTTGTCTTCACCATTTTCCTCGTCAATGACGTCCTCATCGAGGTCTTCATCAACGGCTTCTTCCTCGTCAATATCTTCTTCAACCGGATCGGTATGTGGATATTCATCAAGGACGGCAAAAGGATTTTGTGAAGCTAATTCAATCAGCAGTCTTAACTCGTCTAAAACCGTTTCCTTATCGGCAACGATAGCATCTTCATGCCGGTCAATTGCATCAACAAGGGTATTTTCAATAAGTTCGAAGAATGGTTTGTCGAGTTGTTGGCGGGCAAGAACGTAGAGAGTACCTGAGTCATTAACTGCTCCCTGTTCATCTTTCCACTGTTCGACAACTTTACCGGTCAAGCGATTGGCCCTTTTAAAGGACTCCTTAAAAGTTTCCATCAGCGGGTCAAGCGCATCAAAATCAACCCATTCTTCATTACTGGTGAAGAAGAGAGAAACAAGCTCACTTGCATAATCAAGGCTTTCTTTTCTCATATTGGTTCTGGCTCTTACGGAAGCTGCCGCAACCATCACATCCTCATCGCCCAGGACGTGAGTAGCTTTTCCCACCCCCAGGATAGCTTTATCCTGTTCATCTCTGACAACACCTTCTTCATCATGCGCCCATCTTGGAGGTGCTGCTGCACAACCAATTAAACCGGCACAAATAACCGACATACACATTAACGACATCAACTTCTTTAACATAATAGCACCTCAAAAACTTAAAGGAAAATTAACGAAAAACGATTCAATAAACACGGCCCTTGTGCTATTGATAAAAGATAACACATATCAGAATGCTTTTCAAGAGAGCGCTTCATTGATGAGGACCGCATCTCATTTTATTTATGAACGCTAAAGCAGCCGTTCCATTGCCGGGGGATATGGTATAGCTCGTAGTTACCCAAAATCACATAGCTGAGAATTAATCTCCCTAAATAGTGACTTCATCAATATATTGCTGTAAATCGTCTTGACGCTCAGGCCAATAGGAATTAACCATTCCCTCAATGAGTTCTCTGCTTTCCGGCAGTCTCAGCAAATTCATATCCGCTTCCACCAGTTGGAAAACCAGCTCTTCCAACTGTTCCAGTTCCGCCGCTCCGAAATGTTTATCATATACGGCGCGAACCCTCTGTCCCCATTCCGCATTTCTGAGCCATCTGTCGGTAGTTAGCAAATACCATGCTAAGACACTGTGTCCTCTGTCTTTGTTATTCTGCATGGCGTGGCATTTAGCCAGGTTGAGAGTGGATTCGAATTGCAACTCACGTCCTAAATCATCATCCATTCTTTCAGAAAGGTCCTTAACTTGCCTCCAGTATTTAGCAGATTCGACCCACAACTCCAATTCCTGATTGGCTACAGCAAGCGACTTGCGATAATCAATATTTCTTCTGCCGGTTCCATCCCGGGCATTGATCAATTCTTCATATTCGAGTAATTTATTTGCCTGCTCAATGGCTTCATCCCAAGCCTCCATTTCCAAGTAGGCATCCTGGACAGCTTCAGCAACTCTCAATTGTAATTGATCGGGGGCACCATCAATAGGGAAACGTTCAAGTCCTTGTTCCAGGATATTGATAGCTTCAACGTACTCTTCCATATCCAAAAGTTCTACAGCGGTATCAGCATAGACTTGTAAGCTTTGCTCCGGATCAAGTTCCAATGCGAGGCTCAAATACCGCCCGGCGGCTCGGGTAGCGATCTCGATATCCAGTTCACTGGCACCTTCCTCTTCCAGAGTCTGTCTTCTTTGGAGATAAGCATACCCTAAAAGCCCAGCGGCTCTTGAACTTAATTCCTGAAGTCTTTCATCCGGCGACTCACCATAGCTTTCGGCGAGGCTGTCGACAAATCGTTCCGCTTCTTCCAGCTCTTCCATTCGGCGATAGGCTTGAATAGTGATAAAATAGGCATCGGGAAGATATTCCCACTTCAATTCTTCAACATCTTCGCCCCTGAGATGTTCATCTTCTAATCCATCAAGTACAGTCAAGGCTTTACGCGCTCCCTGTTCACCATCTTGGGCTTCGGCCCATACATCATGAATGAGCAGGCGTCCCCAGGAAACCTTCGTCCTGACCATCCATTCATTGACAATTTCAAGCGTATCCGGGTCAAGCAGGCTGCTGTTATTTTCATACCAGTCGACGAAAGCGGCAAATTTATCATTCGCTTCATCAAGCAGTTGCGCCATTCGTTCCAAAGGCGGTTCTTCTTCATATTCTTCATATAGTCTCAGGGCTTCTAAATACAAAGAATACGGGGCACGGTATTGAGATTCAAAATATCCTCGTTCCTCCTGTTTAACTTCGCTGTACATTCTGGCAGCATCGACGAAATTTCCGATAGTTCTGGCGATTTCGGCGGCCTGAAATTGCATTCCACGCGTTCTCGGATCATCCGGAAAAGTTTGGCGGAAATCTTCCAAAGCCAAATAGTAGCGCTCACCATCCAAAAGTAAGTCATCCTGCTCAAGGTCACCCCGGTCCACCAGCTGCCTGGTATGACGGAAAAGTGCACCGTAAAACTGCTGACCATAATAGGCGGCGTCCGGTGCGAATTCCGCTTCATAATGCTCTTTAGCTATTTTTTCAAAACATAAAGCCGCCTCATAATAGTAAGTGTATTTCCCACCCGTATGTTCCGGTGAAGAGAGGTAATAATACGCAAGTCCCATATGGTAAAGGGCTTCGGGGATAAGAGTATTACCGTAAACGTAAGGGTCTCCCACTTCGATAGCTCTCATATAACTGATTATACTGTCATGGTAGCGTCCTTCTTCGAAGCGTCGAGAACCTTCAGCCATGTATGTAGTTATTCCGGGGCGTACTTCAATGGGTTCATCAAGAACATCACCGCTTTCCTCAATCCATCCGTCCAGTAATCTTCTGGCATTCCTGGCCCATCGGCTGTCAGGGTTTTCGGCAATTTCATTGACCTGGTCTACGGCGGTTTGGTAACGGCTCCTGGCTTCTCTGAGGCGCCCCTCTCCCAGAGTATCCTGGCCTTCCTCGAAAGCTTCATCCGCCGATATAACCAGTTGTTCAGCGCTTCCAACAAAAGCTTTACCTTTCTCAATCCACGCGGCAAAGACCATATCGATAGCGTCACGGTCGGCTCTGACTTCAGCTTCAGCTTCGACATCAGTGACGAGTGCATCGGCGGCAACGATGGCGTTAGAATATTTATCGG
>PUNP01000192.1 GCA_003551785.1 Candidatus Brocadiaceae bacterium
GAATACCCTTTCCTGTAAGATAAATTTGTGAAAGAACAGTCGTTTCTGCGTGCATTTTCTGCCGGCACTTTCTGGCGGACCTGTTTAGCCTGAGGCCATGGCTTTTGAAAACCGCTGGCATTTTTTAAAAATATAGCAAGTGTCAGGATGGATTTGGTCGCAAGGCAGAAATCCTTACCCCTCCTGCATTATATTGCTTATTTTGCTATTTTGAAATACCTTTCTCCTCTTAACAACCAATTTCTTCCGCTTTAATTTATATGTTAACAATTTTTTAACGATAATTTATTGCAAAATTTACAAAACTTTTTTACATTTATGGTCTTATTAATATAAGTTCATAACAATCCCGCGAGGGTGCTGCAAACAGCCAACTCAGACAAGCCTGCCAGCCACTTCTTTCGCTTTCGCTGGGGGCGATAATCAAAACCAACGCACTATGAAACAAAATTACGCGCACAAAGAAAACAACCGAAACAATCCTGTAATCCGATTATTCATGGTTTTGCTGCTTGTGGGGGGAGTGGCAGTGAGTGGGTGGGGGCAGGAACCTTGGACCTATGATTTTGGCACAGAAACCAAAAGCCATACTACTGGTGAAAGCACTGACTTTCTCCCATCCCCAGAAACTGGTGCAGGTACAGCAAGAGTTAGAATTGGAAGTGGTGAAGGAGGGTTTTTCCTTGAAGATATATCTGAACCCACTGTTCAGATGCGTGCTTCAGCATCTTCAAGTGGATCTGTTAATAAATTCTCGATTCAAGAGAATTTAGAAGGCACAACCTTCTATACAAAGTTTCCAGTTACATTGGATAATGGTTCAGACGGAAACTGGTATTTTTTTCAGGGTACAGGGAATACAATTACTGGTAACACAGGATTTGCCGGTGCTGATGTTTTTTCCGGAATTAGATGGAGTTTTGAAGGCAATGATGAGTTGTCATCAAGTTATAGAAATGGATCAAGTTGGTCTAATTTACCTACCGTAACCTTTGAGCAAGGAGAAGAATACTTAATTGAAATATATGGAAACAATAGCTCAAGTGAGCAAACATATGAAAGAGCCGGCATTAATTATACACTTGCTATTAACAAATGGGACTTATGGGTTGATGGCACAAGAGTTGACGGATTGAATAAAGCGCAGCTGGCTGACAATAGCGACATAGATGGGTTTACTTTTTATGGCGAAAATTCTACCGATAACGCAGCCGAAATTTTTCTCTTTTCTTTTGACTATTTAAATGCTTTGCCTCAAGATTCAGAAACCCCCTTGCTTGAGGTTTCTCCTGCTGAGCTGACCGATTTTGAATATGAACACGGCGAGGGGCCTTCTACCGTACAATCATTTACGGTAAGCGGCACCAACTTAACTGATGATGTAACAATTATTCCCCCCGCAGATTTTGAAATCAGTGAAGATGAAAATTTTGCAGATAAAGATGGAGAAATTGTTTTAGTTCCCGAAGAAGGCACATTGGAAACAACAACTATTTATGTTCGCTTAGAGGCAGGTCTGGATATAGACGAATATGATGGAGACATCACGGTTACTTCAGATGGCGCAACTTCTCAAACAGTTAGTCTGAGCGGAGAAGTAATGCCACCACCTCCCGGGTTGCCTTATTCAGAAAACTTCGCTGATTTTGTAAGTTTAGCAACCTTACCAAACGGTTGGGAAGTATCAAATACATCTTATGGAGGTGATTGGGGCACGGGCACTGGTGCAGGATTAAGAGGCAATGCTAATGTTTTAGGGTTTCAGCATACTTCAGGTACAGGTACTTTTACTGTATCCCTTAACTTAGTGAATAATACAGGGGAGGTTATTGATGAATTGTTTGTCTCCTATACAGGAAAAGTTGAACGAAATGACCAAAACAGGTATCCTGAATGGACAGTTAAGGTTAATAATGAAGAAGTAACTGGCTTGTTTTATTCTACACTGGATGCAATTGATAAACATACCGGCGCATTGATCACAGACCTGAACATTGGTGTCGATGAAGAGTTTACTTTATCGTGGTCGTCAACCAGAGGTGACCCGATACCGGGCGAGACCGGCGGGTCAAGTCGTCAAATCGGCATAAGCAATGTGAGTGTAAAAGCAGCAGACTCTTTCGTTTTATACGCCGCCGCTGATGATGCGTCAAATTATGAAGGCACTTGGGATGATGGAGATAATGAAGGATATGGGTTTGAGCCATGGGTGTTAAACCCTGGGACAGAAAATGGCGGATCCGCAGGGTTTTTCATTGGTGATCCAGATGCTGCCGGTATTTCAGGGATGTCAACGGAGTCTTTTGGGTTGTTTGCAAACCCGGCCGCAGAGAATGGAAGCAATTTTGCCGACGCAAATAGGGAATTTGAAAACCCCCTCCCAGTTGGCGGTACGTTCAGTGTCGACTGGGGAGTTAACTGGACTGGTGGCCCAGATGGAAATAAAGGCATTAACCTTTATTCGGGTGGAATATCTGGAACACAAATTATCAACATTAACATAGGTGAAGATTCTGATGTTATTACTATTGAAGGTAGTCCAATGTTCAATAATTATGGTACAGAGGTAATGACATTGAACTTTGAATATCTTGGTAATGGAGACTTACGAATATATGGTACTGGAAGGGATGGTAGTGAAACGTATGACGAGACGTTAACCGTTGCCGGAGCACCTGACGCCATTCGATTTTACGCCAGTAATTTGCCTGATGGAGGTGACGCTGATAATCATCAACCTTACTTTGACAACCTAAAAATTTCAACTGATCCAAGTGGTTTTCCCCCTGATGCCACCATTATCATAAAAGGCATAAACGTGATTGACACCGATTTGGAAGTAGAAAACATCATCGTTGAAGATGGCAGCAGCTTGCAGATTGCACCTGCAGGAAAGCTAACCGTAAATGGCACCATCGACAATCAAAACAACGGCAGCAAATCAGCAAATGGCCTCCTTATCCAATCCGATGCCACCGGCACCGGCTCCCTTATCCACCACACCCCCGGCGTGCAAGCCACCGCAGAACGCTATATCGAGGAAGCAGGTGGTTGGGGTCCAGAACACCCCGCCGTCGACTGGCATATGATCTCCTCGCCAGTGGCTGACCAAGCCATAGGTGGAGGATGGACACCAACAGATGGAGAACAAGATTACGACTTCTTCGCCTGGGATGAAGAAACAGCTTTTTGGCTCAACCAAAAAGACGACGATAATGACATTGATGATTTCATCCCCGGCCAAGGCTACCTCGTGGCCTACAAACAAACCGTCACCAACGAATTCACTGGCGAACTGAACGCGGGCAGCGTGGGTGTCGAATTATCGCACAGCGAATCAGCCGGTAAACACGATTGGTACGGATGGAACCTGCTCGGGAATCCCTTCCCGTCAGCCATAGACTGGGGCCAGGTTGACAGAAACACTTATTTCGAAGATGACTTTGCATACGTTTGGAATCGTGAAAAAACCGGTGGTCCAGGATATGAGCAAATTGATGGTGATGGAGAAGGTGACGCCTTTATTCCTGCCAACCAGGGCTTCTTTGTGTTGGTTAAGGATGGTCAGAATGACGCAGAGTTTACCTTCAACAACGACATCCGTGTGCACGGCTCGGAGTTCATGAAAAACAACGACATAAACCCCGAACGCCTCATTGTGCGACTGGCAGGCGAAACCTATTTCGACCAAACCACAATCCGCGTCGAAGCCGGCACCACCTTTGAACGCGACCGCAGAGATGCTCTCAAGCTCTTCAGTTTCGCCCCTTACGTGCCGCAACTCTACACATATACCTCAAATGAAGTCATGGTAGCGGTAAATTCCATACCAAAAATCGATGAAGAACAGCCCATCAACCTGGGAATGCGCATCCCCGAAGATGGAGAGTACAGCCTTTCGCTGCAGGAAATAAGCGGTGCCTTTGCAAGTAACACGCTGCTGCTCGAAGATGCCTACAAGGACATCTTCCACGACCTGCACGAACAAACAGTTTATGTCTTTGAATCGGAGGAAGGAGACATCGCTGAGCGCTTCACCCTGCATTTCAGTCCGCCTGATGAAGACGACGACACCACCGACATCCC